>JANMRV010000416.1:0-6403 GCA_031388685.1 Planctomycetota bacterium | reverse complement strand
ACGCGAACTGCCTGCACAACGGCGTGCTGACGTTCCGCTTCCGCGGCGAGACGGAAGTCTCGCGCGTCGCCTGGCAGGTGTCTGGCGAGACCTGCAGCTTGGCTTCAGCCGTCAAACGCGCCAGCTCGCGGATCGAATGATCGCCGCGATCGCCGGCCTGCCCCAGGATCACCAATCGGCGTCTGCCTGGCAAAGCCGCGAGCATCGAAAGCAGCGCCACCATTCCATGTGGGTTGTGCGCAAAATCGCATAATGCGCGCACACCGCCGAACTCGAATTGATTGAGCCGGCCAGGATTGTGCTCGGGATCGCTGGAAAAGCGCATCAGCCCCGCGCGAATCGCCGCGGACCCAAGCCCCAGCGCGAAGGCCACGCCGATCGCGCCCAGCGCGTTGGAAATGTTGTGACCGGCCGCGCCGCCGAAAAGGAACGACGCCTCGTCGATGGCGAGGAGGCGCTCGCGCAGATCGCCGCGCGCATACCAAAGCGCCTGACCGTCACGGATCGAGGCCTCACCTCCGCGGCGCAGATGCTCGCGAACGACTGCGTGGTCGCCGTCGCGCGTGAACCAGACCACGCGCGAGGACGAGTGAAGCAGGCCACGGCGCAGAAGTTCGGGATCGTCCGCGTTGAGCACCAGCGCCCCGTCGGGTTCGAGCGCGCGCGCCACGATGAACTTCACATCGGCCAAGGCGTGAAGATCGTGCACGCCCCACTCGCCGAGATGATCCTCGGCGACGTTGGTGATCAGCGCTGCGCGCGCCTTGCGCACGGCGAGTCCGCGGCGTGAAAGGCCGCCGCGCGCGCATTCGAGCACGCCGATCTCGACGCGCTGATCGCGCAGCACCATGCGCGCCCCGGAGGAACCTGAATAGTCGCCATGCTGCAGGATCCGCTCGCCCACGCGCACCCAGTCCGTGGTCGAGATGCCCGCCACCAAGCCCGCGGCCTCCGCCATCGCCGCGAGCAGGCGCACCGAAGTGGACTTGCCGTTGGTCCCGGTGACCAGCGCCACGGGAATGTCGTGCAGACGAGCCCAATCGATCGACTGGACCAGCGGCAGCTTTGCGGTCGGAAACGAAAGCGAGCCCGTGCCCATGCCGATCGAAGTGCAATCGTCGTCGGAGAAGAGACTCACGCCGTGTTCCCCCGCGGCCTGTTCCAGCCGCAGCAGCCCCTTGCGCCGGCGCTTCTCGCGCGCCATCTCGCGCCGCAACCTGGGCAGCGACTTGGCCAGTGCGGGAGCCTCGAGCCCCAGCAGCGCCGCGCGTGCAGCGGCGCAGGCCCACTCGTTGACTTCGGTCGCGGCGAAAAGCGAGTCGAGCGGCGCAGCGAGTGCGAGCGAGACTCCGCCGGGAATGCGCCGGACCGCGAACCGAGCTTCCCATTCCAACGCCGCGAGCGCCTCGCGCAACGCGTGCTCCCACGCGGCGAGGAAGCTCTCGACCTGCGCGGGTTCGAGAGAAACGTCGAGCACCGCGCTGGCGTGATCCCAGATCACGTTCAACCCCGGAACCCTGCGGGAATCGCGGACTTCCATCGAGGTGGGGCCGCTCAGTCGTCGACTTCGCGCGCCAAGCGCACGCCGCGCTCGTCGCGCAGCAATGTGTCTCCGCCGAAGGTCAGCTCGGGGATCTCGCCCGGTTCGATGCGCACGGGTGTCGGTGTCTCCTGACGGGCGTGCGCAACCTCGGGCCGGAAGCTCGTGATCTGACGCCAGGTGCGCTTGATCGAGTCGCCGAAAATCAAGACCAGGTCGCGCGGCCGCGCCATCTTCAGCACGGCGCTGACCGCCTCCTGCTCGTCGGGGATGACTGTGAACTTGTTCTTCGCGACGCCGTGGGCCAGCAGGGTCTGTGCCAGCATGTTCGGCACTTCGTCGCTGCCACGTCCGCGCAGGCCGTCGTCGCGCCGGCAGATCGTGTGATCGAAGTGGCCCGCGGTGATGCGCGCGATCTCGCGAATGTCCTCGTCGCGCCGGTCGCCGGGTGCGGCGAGCACCAGGAGTTTCTTGCCCTTGGGTTCGAGGCGTTCGACCAGCCGGACCATGGCTTCGACGGCAGCCGGATTGTGGCCGTAATCGAGGATCACCTTGAAGGGATGCTCGTCGAAGATGTTCATCCGGCCGGGCGCCTGGAAGAACGTCGTATCGAAGGTGCGCAGGCCGTGGCGAATGTCCTCGAGTTTCACCTGCATGCTGAACGCCATGGCAGCGGCGAACATCGCGTTCTGCACGTTGTGCAGCGCGCGGCCGTCGAGCGTCGCCGGAATCAGGTGCGTCCAGAGCAGCGGGATGTGCGCCCCGTGATCGTAGATCGTGATCATGTGGCCGTTGATGCCCTGCTCCAGGACCAGCGCGCGGCCGCCGGCGACGATGTGCTCCTTCACCAGCGCGTTGGCGGAGTTCATCGTCACGTAACACAGATGCTTGGCCTGCGTGTAGTCGGCCCTGCGCAGGCAGCGCTCGTCGTCGGCATTGAGCACCGCCGTGTCCTTGGCGACTTCGACGACGATGCGCTTGATCAGGGCCAGTTCGTCGAGCGTCGATACGCCGCGCAGGCCGAGGTGATCGGACTGCACGTTGAGCACCGCGCCGACGTTGCACTTGCGATAGCCCATGCCGCTGCGCAAGAGTCCGCCGCGCGCGGTTTCCAACACGGCGACGTCGACGGAGGGATCGCGCAGCACCATGCGCGCGCTGGTCGGCCCGGTCATGTCGCCTTCGACAGTCAGGTGCCCGTCAATGTAGACGCCGTCGGTGGTCGCAAGCCCGACGTGGTGGCCGGCGAGCTTGAAAATGTGCGCCAGCATGCGCGTGGTCGTGGTCTTGCCGTTCGTGCCGGTGATCGAAGCGATCGGGATGCGGCTTGGCGTGCCCGGGGGAAAGAGCATGTCCATCACAGGACCGGCGACGTCGCGCGCCTTGCCCTCGCTGGGCGCGACGTGCATGCGGAAGCCCGGCGCCGCGTTGACTTCGCAGATCGCGCCGCGCGTCGCGCTGTAGGACTCGGAGATGTCGCTGGAGAGGAAGTCGATGCCCGCGACGTCGAGGCCGACCGCCGAGGCTGCGCGCACCGCCATCTCGACGTTGTCCGGGTGCACGATGTCGGTGACGTCGATCGAGGTCCCGCCCGTGGAGAGGTTCCCGGTCGCGCGCAGGAACACGATCTTGCCGGCTTCCGGCACGCTGCTCCTCTCGAACCCGGCCTTGCTCAGGACCTGCTCGGCCTGCAGATCGAATTCGAGGCGCGTGAGGACCTTTTCGTGCCCGACCCCTCGGCGCGGATCCTGGTTGGCGATCTCGACCAGGGCCTCGATCGTGTGCACGCCGTCGCCGACGACGTGACCGGGCATGCGCTTGGCCGCCGCGATCAACTCGCCGTTGACGACCAGCATGCGATGGTCGAAGCCCTCGATGAACTGCTCGACGATCACGGCGCGGCTGTGCTCGCGCGCCACGGCGAAGGCCGCGCGCACTTCTTCGCCGCTCATCATGCGGATCGAAACCCCGCGGCCGTGATTGGCGTCGAGCGGCTTGACGACCACGGGAAAACCCAACTTCGCTGCGGCCGTCGCAGCTTCAGCGTCCGTGTAGACCAGCGCCTGGCGCGGCACGGGCAAGCCGAGATCGGCCAGGATGCGATTGGTCTCTTCCTTGTCCGAGGCGATCTCGACGGCGATGTGACGTGTTTCGCTGGTAATCGTGGCCTGGATGCGGCGTTGATACTTGCCGTGACCGAATTGGATCAGACTGTGCTTGTTGAGCCGCAGCCAGGGGATGTCGCGATCCTCGGCGGCGCGCACCAAGGACGCCGTCGACGGTCCGAGCGCGCGGCGCTGGGCGTAACGGATGAACGAGTCGCGTTCGGCCGAGAAATCGAACTTGGCGACGTTCGCGTCCGCGGGCTGCAGTTCCACCGGCAACAGCGAGTGCAACAGGCGCAGCGCCAGGTTTGCGGCTTCGAGGCCGACTTCCTGTTGCTCGTACTGGAAGACAACGTGGTATTGCCCGACGTCGCCGCTGCCGCGCGTGCGCCCGAAAGTGACGTGCGCACCTGCGACGTTTTGCAGTTCGATAGTCACGTGCTCGAAGACGTGGCCGAGCCAAGTACCTTCTTCCTCGTGCAAACGGCGCAGAAAACCGCCTGCTTCACCGTAGGAACAACCGTGTTGCGCAAGACCGGGCAACGCGGCCAGCAATGCGCTCTCGAAAGCTGGTCCGAGGCGCACCGTCGGCCAGGCTTCGAGCGGTCCGAGGTCGACGGTCAGGCGGATGACGGGAAAGTGCGCGTAGAGACTCGGCCCGATATAGACCGAGGTGCCGATGATTTTCATCTTCTACTGCTTGTCGTTGGCCAGCGCCGACGGCGAAGCCTGGCGCGAGTGCAGATTGAATTGTCCGCCGCGCACGAGGATGTGCAGGCGCACGCCGATCAGACTGACGGGTTGCGACTTTTCGGCCTGATGCATCGAGGAGAACTCGACGTCGGAGGGATCGATGATCGTGACTCCGCCCGAACCGACGACCTCGAGCGTCTCGTCGGGGCCAATGAACGCGGCCGTGTCCTCGTCGAGCCCGACGCCGAGCGCGAATGGATTGTAGGCCAGCGCGGTCAACAACCTTCCAAGCCGGTCGCGCTGGCGGAAATGCTGATCGACGATGATGCGATTGGTCAGGCCGAGGCCCGGAGCCAGCGTGACCATCGAATGCCGCGGCGTCGCGCCCTCGTCGCCGAAGGCGATCATGTGCTCGGACAGGAACGCGGCGCCGGCGGACGTTCCGGCGATGTGCATGCCGCTCGTATTTCGCTCGCGCAGGATCTTCGCCACACGCGTACCGCCAAGGGTCGTCGACAGCCGCAACTGATTGCCGCCGGTCATGAACACACCGTCGCACTCCTCGAGCATGGCGAGCCAATCCTCACGCGCGCAATCGGTCCTGGAGTCGAAGGGCAAGACCACCGCGCGCTTCACGCCAAGGTCCAGGAAAAGATCCTCGTAGTTCTGGCCTGTCGCGCGCTCGGTCGACGCAGTCGGAATGACGACCAGGCGCGCCTGCTTGCCGCCGCAGAGCTTGACGAAGCGCCGCAGGATCTGCGGATCCTGGACTTTGTCGATGCCTCCACCGATCGGGATGATGTAGCCGCGGCTCACGATTCGTTGATCCTTTTCGACTGGGGACGGGCTTCGAAGGTGCCGAAGCGCTGCTGCTCTTTCGCCAGCACATGCCAGCGTCCGAGACAAAGAACATCGGCGATGCGGTGATCCTCGTCAAGCACCACGAGGTCCGCGTCGCAGCCGACGGCCAGCTTTCCCTTGCGCGGCAGGCGCAGGACGCCGGCCCAATTGCTGGTGAAGGGCTCGAGCGCGCGCGTCAGCGGAATTCCCGCGAGCAGCAGTTCGCGCAGCGTCGCGGCGAGCGAGGCGGGCTCGCCGATGTCCATGTGCGCCACGCGCCCGTCGGAATCGAAGGTCGGCAGGCAACCTCCACCGTCGGAACTGACCGTGAAGCGCGCGGGATCGATGCCGCTCTCGAAGGCCTGCAACAACGCATCGCGCGCCGAAAGGCCTGCCTCTTTTTCGTCCGTGGGATAAGCGGTCACATCGACACTGACTCCGGCCTTGGCGAGCGCCAGCGCTTCCTTGAAAAGCGCCTTGCGCCGGTTGACGTGCGTCGGCTGGAAAACGCGCGCGGGCAGCTCGGTCGTGCGCAGAGCCTCGCGCAGGAATTCCAGCCCGCGTGCTCCGTCGCCGACGTGCAGGTGGAGCACACCGGCTTTTCCGGTCATCAAACCTGCGACGTGGCACTCGGAAGCGACGCGCAGCAATTCATCGAAGGTCGGCTGACTGGAGCGATGATCGGAGATCGCGATCTCGCCCGCGCCGAGCACCTTGTCGATGTGCACGATGTCGCCGCGCACGGAGCCCGTGATCGTCGCCGGCGGCAGGTGATAGCCGCCGGTCCAGGCGAACGCGCTCATGCCTTCCGCTTCCAGTGCGCGCGCGCGCGCGACGACTTCCGCCGGCGTGCGCGTGAGATCGTCGGTGCCCAGCAGGCCGATCGCGCAAGTGACGCCGGCGCCCGTGAAGCGCGACAGCCCGACTTCGGGCACGCGACTCGCATAACCCGATTCGCCGCCGCCGCCGGTCAAGTGCGCGTGACCGTCGATCAGTCCTGGAATCACGCGCCGGCCGCGCAGATCGCGCACGAACACGCCGAGTTCGTGGGGCAGCGCAGGACGCTCATTGCCGATCCAGACGATGCGCTCGCCGGCGATCAGGAGGTTCTTTGGCCCTAAATGTTCGGGGGCGTACAGGTCGGCGTTGAGCAGGAGTTCGAGCATGCGACTTGAGATCGAGCCTCAGCACCAGGCATTGTTCAGGACTTCGCCCATGCCGCCGG
>JANMRV010000402.1:0-2481 GCA_031388685.1 Planctomycetota bacterium | reverse complement strand
GCAGGGATTCCAACGGATCCGCTTCGGCCCGCGCCAATTGCAGACCGCGCGCGAATTCGCCTGCTTCGGCGGCGCGCTGAACTTCGGCCAGAGTGTCGGCGCGCACAGCCGCTCCGCCGGCGAGAACGGCCAGCGCGAGCGCCCGCGCGCGCTCAAGTGCGCGTTGAACTCGCACGGCGCGCCTCCTCGATCGAACGGCGCTGCAGGACGTCGCTTGGATTCAAATCGTCCGTCAACACACAGCCGGCCTCTGCGTCCATCCAGCGTGAACCCTCGGGCAATTGCGCCGGCCCCCAAAGATGCTGCAGCGCTGCGCCGGGCCGCGGCGCGTCGAGATCCGTCGGATCGACCGGCTGCGCGCCGTGGCGCGCGAAGATCACGAAGTTTCGCGAACCGCCGATGCGCAGCACGAGCACGCGCGACTCGAACGCGCTCGCCGCCGTTGCCGCCACGGCTCTAAGCAGCGGATCGTCGAAAGAGAAACCGCCGACGTTGATCGCAAGCCAGCCTGAATCGGCGAGCTTGCCGCGCATTTCCAGCAGCGCTTCACGCGAACACAGATGCGCCGGGATCTCAGTTTGATGCGCGTAGGCATCGAGCACGATTTCGTCGAAAGGACCCGGCCAACCGCGCAGAGCGCTGCGCGCGTCCGCTCCCGCGATCACGCGCTGAGAAGGATCGTTGGCGGGCAGCTCGAACCAACGTGCCCCAAGAGCAACGACTTGCGGGTCGATCTCAGCGCCGATGCACGAAAGGATCAGGCCAGGCGGTGAACTACCGTCGAGCACGCGGAACGCAGTGCCTGCGCCCAGGCCAAGCACAGCGACCTTCCATGCACCGCTGGTGCGCATCGACCACCAGGCCGGCAATGCAAACGCGTCGTAGTAGTAACCCGGCCCCAGGGGGCCCGGACTCGCGCGCCAGACGGACTGGAACGAATCGAGACCTTCGTTGACCTGCAGCAGGCGCAGCTCTTCGCCAGCACGCCGATCAACAACGGCGCGTGAGCTTTGATAGCTCGATTCGCGTGCCTCGAGCAATTCGACACCGGCCGGCAACGGCGGATGCGAGCGTGCGCTGCTTCCCAGAACGCCCAAGGAGATTACCAGCCCGAGTCCAAGGGCAGCGCGCTTTCGCGAGGAGACGCCGAGAGCCAGCGAGCCGATACCGAGCAACACGGCGGCCGCGGCCGTGGTGCGCGCTACGCCAAGCTGCGGAAGCAGGACATGTGTCGTGGCAAAGGTGCCTGCCAGGCTTCCCAGCGTCGAGGCGCAGAGGATCTGACCGCCGGCCGTTCCGGGCCGCGTGCCTGCACGCGAAGCAAGTTCGAGCGCCAGCGGACCGACCGCTCCGAGTGCCAGGGCCGGGAGCAAGAAGAGAGCACCGGTCGCCGCGAGACTTCCCCATCCGAACAGCGGCCCGGCCTGGTCCAATGACAATTCCGCCGGCATGAACCAGCCGCAGACCGGCGCCGCGACCAGCGGCAGCAGTGCGGTGAAAACTGCGCCGGATCCCAGCGCCAGCGCGAGCGCGGGTTCGATCCTTTCGCGGGCGGCCGCGCGCGCTCCCACCAGGTAGCCCAGCGCCAGCGCCAGCAGGATCACGCCGATCACGTTGGTCCACACGCCGCTGGAGGCGCCGAACCACGGCGAGACCATGCGCACCGCGGAAAGCTCGACGGTCATCGTCGCGGCGCCCGCGACGGCCACCCACGCGAGCAAGCCGCGCACTCTGCGCTTCTCCGGCTTCACCCGGGCGCCGCGCGGCGCGCTCCTGCGCGCGGATCAGGGGCACTGCGAAGGCAATTCACTTGGCGACCGGCAGATCGAATTCCTTGCGCAGTACGTAGACCCGTCCAGGCTCACTACTGGCCTTGAACATCATGTCGAGCATATCGTCGAGGCTGCGCGGAAGCAGCGCATCTTGCGAGCTGCCGTTCAGCACGATCGTCACCGGTTTGTCGAGGTTCACCAGAATGTCGTTGAGCATCAGCGTGACCGTCTTCACGCCCGTGCTGGTGATCGTGATCGTGTTCTTCGCGCGGTCGATCTCGCCATCGATCTTGTAGTCGGCCGCGGTGATGTCCGTCGCCGGCACCTTGAGCCAGTACGCGCGCAGCGGAATCGGCCGGCCCGGATAGAGCGTGACCTTGGTGGGGTTCGAATTTCTCGGATGCTCGTTGATCCAGGTCAGGACGTCGGCATCGTTACCGTCCGACTTGAGCGTGCAGTTGTCGTAGCCGAACTTCTTGTTGGCTTCCTCGAACGCCGCAGCCTCGGCTCCCGCGCCGGCGAAGTACGTCGGCAGATTGCGGAAGTTGTTCCCCGGTGTGGTTCCGCAGTCGCCGGAGCGGCCGATCACGCCGGCGAAGTTTTGCGGGAACTTGCTGGCGAGCGCCAGCGCGGCAGCCACACCTGATTCGCGGCCTGCCACGTAGATGCGGTCGAAATCGATCGCATAGCGCGCGCCGAGATCCTTGAG
>JANMRV010000342.1:0-7007 GCA_031388685.1 Planctomycetota bacterium | reverse complement strand
CGCTGCTACTGTCGCTGATCGGCTGCGTGCTGCATCGACCTCTTTGCCATGACTTCACCCGACTCAACCTGCTGGACGGTCATCAACGGTGCCGCGCGTGGAGAGCGGCAGGACCAGGATGATTTCAGTCGGCGATACGCGCCGATCGTGCGCGCCTACATCGAAGCGCGCTGGCGCAGGTCTGCGCTGTGCAGCGAGGCTGACGACGCCGTGCAGGAGGTTTTCCTGGAGTGCTTTCGCAGCGGCGGAGTGCTCGAACGCGTGACCGAAGAACGGCCGCGGACCTTTCGCGCCTTCCTCTACGGCGTCGCCCAAAATGTCGCGCTGCGCTTCGAGGCGCGTGCCGAACGCAAGCGTGAACTGCCGGCCGGATCCGCGGTCGATCTCGACGCGATCGAGCGCTCCGAAGAAACGCTCTCGCAGATCTTCGATCGCGCGTGGGCCAGGGCGCTATTGAAGGAAGCGCTCAGCCTGCAGCGCATCGAAAGTCGATCCAGTGGCGAGCGTGCGCAACGCAGAGTCGAACTCCTGCGCATGCGCTTCGAGAAAGCGATGCCGATCCGCGACATCGCCGCGGAATGGAAGGAGGATCCCGCGCTCGTGCACCGCGAGTATCTGCTCGCCCGCAAGGAGTTCCGTGCGGCGCTGGTAGCTGTGCTGAAGTTCCACCATCCGGCGTCGGACGCTGAGGTCGAACAGGAATTGGGGCTGCTGCGGGGGCTGCTGGCGTAGTTGGCTGGGCATCGCCCGCCAGCCTCAAAGGCCGCAACGCTCGTCTGCCTGGAAAATTGTGCTTGGATGGGAGCCCATGAATCCCTTCATCACGGCGAAACGGGACAGCGTGGCCGAGATCTGCAAGCGTCGCCATGTCCGGAAGCTCGAGGTGTTCGGTTCCGCTACGACCAGTGACTTTGATCCCAAGCGCAGCGATGTCGATTTGATCGTGGACTTCGATGAGACTGCTCGGGAAAAGCTCCTCGACTGCTATTTTGGGTTGAAGGAGGATCTCGAGGCTCTGTTCGGCCGTCCTGTCGACTTGCTCACCTCCGCGCCCATCCGCAATCCTTACCTGCGAGAAAGCATTGAGGGGAGCCGGCAGACGCTTTATGCCGCATGAACCCCGCAAGTTGTTGTGGGACGCCCGAGACGCGCTGGAGGCCGGCAGCGACGGCCGCAGCTGCGCGTCGATCCAGACTTTCACGCGACTTTCAGGCCGCGACCGTGGGGTGATCGAGCCGACGCGCGGCGTACAAGAGGCAGGCTGAGATGTCGTCCGCCTCGAGGTACGGATACTCGGCCAGAATTTCCTCGGGTGTTTCGCCTGCGGCCAGGAGTTCGAGCACGTCGCTCACTCGGATTCGCAGCCCGCGAATGCACGGTCGCCCGCCACATTGTTCGGGATCCAGGGTGATGCGTGAAAGAAGTTCGGACATATGACTAGGCTAGCACGGGCGCCGGTACCGCGGCATCTGACGCGACACACACCGATCCAACGGAACCATGCCTCGACGCAGATCGCCACCGGACCGGGCGCGCCGGCGAAGGCCTCGGGGCGCGTGGCCGAGCCTGAGGCGGCAATCCGCACGGATTTTTGACACGAAACGCGCGCGAGGGCTGACTGATTGGCCGGGGCTAACGTTCGCCCCGATGGGAGAACCTTGCGATGACCGTGAAACCTGCCGATGAACCGTCGGATTCAAGCGACCCGGCCGACCAGGAATTGGATCGTCTGCTGCTCGAGGCGTTCGATCCCTTGTCGGCCCCGGCCGGCTTGCGAACCCGAGTCGAGTTGCCCGTCCAGCCCCGCGGCGAGGCTGGACCTTCGCTCTCCGAGCGCCTGAAACATCGCTTCGGCGTCGACCTTGACCCCGCCGTGTCGCTCGGCGTGGACGAAGACTCGGCGGTTTTGCCCAGCGAACTCATGGATCGCCTGCGCGCGCAGGGTCCGCACGGAACGCGCTATCGGATGGTCGGCGAAGTCGCGCGCGGCGGCATGGGCGTCGTGTTCAAGGTCTACGACGACGATCTGCGCCGCACGCTGGCGATGAAGGTCGTGCTCGACAGGAACCAGACGTCGAGTCGCGAGGCTCCGGCCGTCGATGTGAAGACGCTGGGTCGCTTTCTCGAAGAGGCGCAGGTTACGGGTCAACTAGATCACCCCGGCATCCTGCCGGTGCACGAACTCGGTCTCGCCTCCGACGGTCGCGTGTACTTCACGATGCGGCTGGTCAAGGGCGTCGATTTGCGCACGATCTACGAGTACGTGCACGCCGGCAAGGACGGTTGGAACCAGACGCGCGCGCTCGGCGTGTTGCTGAAGGTGTGCGAAGCGATGAGCTACGCGCACGACAAGGGGGTGATCCACCGCGACCTGAAGCCGGCCAACGTGATGGTCGGCAAGTTCGGCGAGGTCTATGTGATGGACTGGGGCCTCGCGCGCGTGTTCGGCCGCGAGGACAAGCACGATTTGCGGATCAGGCCGCAGCCGGTGTCAACGCAAAGCGTGCACACGGATCGACGCGGGACGCGCGAGGAGACGCCCGACTCGCCGTTGATCACGATGGACGGCGATGTTGTCGGGACACCGGTGTACATGCCGCCGGAGCAGGCGCGGGGCCGGCTTGAGCAGGTCGGGCCGCGGTCGGATGTCTACTCGCTCGGCGCGATGCTTTATCACTTGTTGACGGGTCAAATGCCGTTCGTGCCGACTGGAGCGCGCGCTTCGCAGCACTCGATCCTGATGCGGCTGCTCGAAGGTCCGCCGAAGCCGTTGCACGAAGTCGCGCCGCTGACTCCGCCGGAGCTGGCCGCAATCTGCGAAAAAGCGATGGCTCGCGAGCCTGCACAGCGCTACGCGGACACGCAGGCGTTGGGCGAGGATCTGCGCGCTTATCTCGAGCATCGTGTCGTGGGCGCCTATGAAGTCGGAGCGTGGGCAGAAGCGTGCAAGTGGGTGCAGCGGAACAAGCCACTCGCGGCTTCGCTCGCGGCGGCGGCGGCGATCTTGGTCGTGGGTTTGGTCGTGAGCACGACGCAGTATTGGCGCGCGGAGGACAACTTCGAAGTCGCACGCGCCAACGAAACGCGAGCAAACGCGAACGCAGAGCAAGCGAAGCAGGAGGCAGAGCGGGCCAACACCCTGGCGGCTTCGGAAGCCGAGCAGCGCAAGCTTGCGGACACGCGACGCGCGGAGGCGGACGTGGCGCGTGCCGAGAGCGAGGCGAAGGCAGCAGAGCTGCAGCAGGTCTCCGATTTCCAGGCGTCGATGCTGCAGAAGGTAGACGTCGAGCTGATGGGCCTGCGGCTGCGGGAAGACGTGTTGAAGGAGGCGCGCGCCTCGATGGAGCGCTCCAAGCGCAGCGAACAGGAAGTCGCGGACCGGATGGGGCAGATCGAAAATCTGCTAGCCGGAACGAACTTCACGAACGCGGCGGTGTCGAGCCTGGAAAGGAACGTGCTGCAGCCGGCACTGGAGGCCATCGAGAAGGATTTCGCGGAGCAGCCTCTGGTGCAGGCGCAACTACTGGCTGCGACGGGAAAGGGGCTAATAGAACTCGGCCGCTACGAATCCGCGAGGCGCGCGTACGAGGAAGTGTGGAAGCTGCATGTCCGGATCCTGGGCGACGATGATCAGAATACGATCACTTCGGCGAACGATCTCGGATTGCTGTTCGTCAAGCTGGGCAAGCTGAGCGAGGCCGACCCGCTGCTTCACGATGCACTGGACCGGAGGCGTCGGATCCAGGGGGACGATCATCCCTACTCGATCGTTGGCGCAATCAACCTCGCCGAACTGCTCAGTGCTCAAGGCAAGCTGAACGAAGCAGTGCCTATCCTGCGCGACGCGCTGGCGCGGAGCCTGAGTATCCAGGGAGAGGATCACCCTATTACGCTCAAGGGAAAGAACAACCTCGCCAACCTACTCCAGGCTCAGGGCAATCTGAGCGAAGCGGAGCCGCTCGCGCGCGATGTGCTGGAGCGGAGTCGGCGGATCCTGGGAGAAGATCACCCGGACACGATCGACCACGTGGGCAACCTTGCCGTCTTGCTCCACACGCAGGATAAGCTGAGCGAGGCTCTGCCGCTCACTCGCGACGCGCTTGAGCGCAATCGTCGGATTCACGGAGACGATCACCCAAGAACGCTCAAGCGAGAACAAAATCTCGCTTCGCTCCTCTTTGGTCAGGGCAATCTGAGCGAAGCGGAGCCGCTCATGCGCGATGCGCTGGAGAAGTGCAGTCGAATTCTGGGAGAAGATCATCCGGCCGCGATGAGGTCAGCAGGCGAGCTTGCTGCGCTGCTCCGGGCTCAGGGCAAACTGAGCGAGGCCGAGCCGCTGCTTCTTCACGCGCTGGAACGGAGTCGTCGGATCCTAGGCGAGGGCCACTCGCAAACACTCGATCTCGGGAACAATCTTGCCGTGCTGTTTAGGACACAGAGCAAGTTGAGTGAGGCGGAATCACTCTTCCGCGACACGTTGGAGCGGCGCCGTCTTGCGCTGGGCGAGGACCACTCAAGTACGATTACGTCGGAGCACAACCTCGCACAGGTGCTGCAGGATCAGGGCAAGCTGAGCGAAGCGGAGCCGCTCTGGCGCGATGCGCTGGCGAGGAAACGTCGCACCCTAGGCGACGACCACACTTCAACGATAAATTCGGAGTACGGCCTCATCAGTCTGTTGCGCGAGGGGGGTGAGCTGAGCGAAGTGGAGCCACTCCTTCGCAACGCGCTGGAGCGGGATCGTCGGACTCATGGAAACGATCACTCGGATACGATCATTTCAGAGAACAACCTCGCAAAGATACTGCAGGATCAGGGCAAGCTGAGCGAGGCGGAGCCTCTTCAGCGCGACGCTCTCGAGCGGGGGCGCCGCGTTTGGGGAGAGGACGACGTGCGCACACTCTTCTCGGAAGGCAACCTCGCCACCCTGCTCCAGGCTCAGGGCAAGCTAGGCGAAGCGGAGACGCTCCTGCGGAACGCCTACGAACGCGTCCGAGGAACCCTCGGCGACGAAGATCGAAGGACGCTTCTGCTGGAGGGCAAGCTCGCTGCGCTGCAGCTTGCACAAGACCGATGGCCTGAAGCAGAGGGTCTCTTCCTGGATTGCGAACAACGTTGCATGCGCGTTGGGGCAGGCACCGAGAAGACACTGAAGTCCGCACGCGAAGGACTCGTGAAGCTCTATGAGACCTGGGAGAAAGCCGCTCCCGGCCATGGCTATGCCGCCAAGGCAGCCGAATACCGCGCCAAGCTCGCCTCGAGCGAGAAGTGATTCGAATGCACTCGTTGCGGCGGCGCTTCCTCGTGCAAGGTGCGGTGTCAGGCCGCAGGCCAGACCATACGACGGGCTGAATCTCGATTCGCGTTGATCCGTTCGGACCGAAGCGGGGCACGCCGACCAATCTGCATGTCGCGCGCCATGGGCGGTCGTCGAGCGATGGCCCAGCGGGGCCAGGCCGTCTTCGAGACGCCCCAGGGTTCAGCGCGGTCTGAGAATTTCGCGACGAAAACGCGCCGACGCGCGACTTACCTGTGGCGGGAGCGGGCCACGTTCCCAACGAACACGTCCCGAACCCGGCTACCAAGCCAGCCCTGATCATGAAAACACACATGAACACGAGTCCGCCTACACGCCCGCATTCGAAGGGGCCGCGCCAGTTCTGCGCGGAGCCGTATCACGCGATTCGCCGTCGACTCCGCATTGGCCGCTGGCTCCTGTCGCTCGCGTTGTGCCTGTGCTGCCTGGCCTCGACGGCGGCCGCCACCACGCGAGCGATTGCGACCCCTATGTCTTGCATCGACGAAACCAGCTTCACGATTCTCAAAAATTTCGACAACACCACGAGCGGCGGCTATCTCGGTTCGGCGCTGATTCAGGGAGCGGACGGCGCGCTTTACGGCACGGCGGGAAGCGGCGGGGCACACGGTTGCGGCACGCTCTTCAGGCTGAACTCTGACGGGACGGGCTTCACAGTCCTCCTGGACTTCGATCGACCCACGGGAGCCGCACCCACCGGAGTGATTCAAGGGATGGACGGCGGGCTCTACGGCACGACGACTGAAGGTGGAGCCTTCGGGTACGACACGACCTTTGCTACCGGCTATGGCACGGTGTTCAGGGTGAATCCGGACGGATCAGGACATACGGTCCTCGCGAACTTCGACGGGACAACGACCGGTGACAGCCCGTTCGGCGCGCTCTTGCAAGGTTCCGATGGAGCTCTCTACGGCACGACGTGGGAGGGTGGTGGTGGAAGCCTCTACAACTCAGGCACGGTGTTCAAACTTGACCCTGATGGGTCTGGCTTCACCGTTCTCAAGGTGTTCACGGGATCCACAGACGGTGGTTTGCTCAGCGCCGCGTTGATTCAAGGCGCGGACGGTGCGCTCTACGGAACGACACGCTTGTCTGGTGGCACGGTGTTCCGATTGAACACGGACGGCACTGGCTTCGCGGTCCTCAACACCGGGAACACCAACGGTGACTCACTACTCGAATGCGCCGACGGTGCACTCGTCGGCACTTCGCGGAATGGTGGTCTGGGAGGCTACATTTTCAAGCTCAACCCGGACGGGACAGGTTTCGCCATCCTGAAAAACCTGGACTACGAGATGTCTGGCGGCGACCCGGTTGGCGGTCTGATCGAGGCGGACGACGGCGCGTTGTACGGCACGACGTCATGGGGCGGCCCCGCTGGATTCGGTACCGCCTACAAACTGAATCCCGACGGGAGTGGGTTCACCGTCCTGCAGGACTTCGACTACGACACGACGGGGGGCTATCCGTATGCCGCACTGCTGCAAGGCACGGACGGGAACATCTATGGCACGACAGTCGAAGGCGGCGTCGCCGGCTTCGGCACGCTGTTCCGAATCTCGCTCAACGCCGCGCCGACTGCGGTGGCAGGAATGGATCAATCCTCGGTTCCGCGCTACACGACGGTGGACCTCGATGGCTCCAGCTCTTTCGACGACAACACTCCCGTTGCCGACCTTGCCTTCGCCTG
>JANMRV010000333.1:0-2383 GCA_031388685.1 Planctomycetota bacterium | reverse complement strand
TCTTCGTCCAACGCGCCGTCGCCAAGGTGCGCTTTGTCCAATCGGCGCTCCGCCTCGCGCACGGCCACCCGCGCCGGAGGCAGATTCTCCTCTGCGGACATTTCTAGCACGCGCGCAACGCTCGATCCTACCCTGCGTTCGATCTCAGCCACCGATTCGCGCCTGTTCTGCAAATGAAAGGTCGCGCCGCGGATCAGGGCGCCCGCGTTGATCACGAAGTCGGGAACATACAGGATCCCGCGCTCGTGCAATCGATCGCCGTGCAAGGCGCGGGCCAGCACGTTGTTCGCGCCGCCGGCGACGATTCGACAGCGCAGCCGCTTCAGTGTCAGGTCATGCAGGATTCCGCCCAGGGCGCAGGGCACGAACACGTCGCAGGGCGGGTCGTACTCGCTGGCCGGATCGATCAGTTCCAGCGCGACTTTCGAGGCGACGTGCTCGGCCCGGGCAGGGTCCACTTCCGCCGCGAGCACGCGCGCCCCGCACTGCACGAGTCGCTGGGCGACGCGCGAGCCCACTTCCCCCAGGCCCTGGACGACCAGCGTGCGCCGCGTCCAATCCGCCGCTCCGTCGAGTTGCACGAGTGCCGCCTCGATGCCTGCGAATACACCGGCCGCGGTGGACTCCGCGAGTTCACCAGGCCCAGCGGGTCCGGGATCCGTCACATAAGGAGTGTGCCTGGCCAGGGACGCGAGCTCGCGATCGCCCGTGCCCACGTCGGGACCGGTGTAGACCCGGCCGGCAAGCCGATCGATGATCCGCCCCAAGTGTTCGTAGGCGGCCTCGAGCTCGAGGTCGGGCCGATCGAGAATCACGAGCTTGGCCCCGCCCGCGGGCAGTTCCGCGAGGGCGCACTTGTAGGTCATCGCACGCGACAGGCGCAGGCAATCGCGCAGCGCCTCGCGCTCGTTCAAGTAGGCCCAGCGCCGGATGCCGCCGAAGGCCGGTCCGCGGCTCGTATCGTGGATCCCAAGAAAGGCCCGCAGGCCCGAGCGGCCGTCGTGAATAGCGAGGACCTCTTCGAATCCCTCGCGGGCCATGGCGTCGAGAAGGTGGATGCTCATGCTGAACACTCAAGGCTACCAGGAGCTGTTCTGGAAGTGCCGTGGGGAACCCGCCGCTTGCTCCTGGGTCAGCGCCGGGCGAAGCTTGGGGAAGATCCGAGTGCGCCGGCCGTCTGCCGCGCCGTCGCGACAAACCCTTTCTGCTTTGCACGGAACCCGATGATCTCCACGACGGCACGCTGCACCACGCTCGCCCTTGGCCTTGGCCTGTTCGCCGCCTGCCAGTCGACGAAAGCCCCGCCCCCGGACGGTAAAAATGTGGCCGCGCAGGATCAGCCCATCCCCTACGACCCGAAAGTCTGGGACAAGGGCGAGCCCGAACCGATCGGCTCCTTCCTGGCAAACTTGGACAAGTCGATGCGCGCGTGGACGAATCTGACCCTGACCGCGCAGACGCAGGCGGACCGGAAGAAGGCACGCATGCTGCAAGAAAGCTTGATGAGCCGCGTGCACGCCCGACAGCAGGAACTGGTCGACGTTCTGGAGTCCGGACCGCCGCGCAACCGCGCCATCGCGGCCGGCGCGCTTGGATTCAGCGCGTCCAAGGACGTGCTGGGCCCGCTGGTCGTCGCGCTCACCGACAAGGAATCGGAGGTGGTCCAGAACGCGGCCCTTTCGCTGGCGCTGCTGCAAAATCCCGAGACGCCGATGTTGGCTTTGCTGGAAGTGCTTCAAGGCAGCAACAACGGCAACGCGCGCGCCAATGCCGCCTACGCCGTGCGATCGATCCTCGAAGCAGGTGCCACGGCCGACGAAAACGTGATCAAGGCGGCGCGTCATGCGCTCGTGGACGAAGAACCCTTTGCCCAAGCCCAGTCTGCACTGATCCTGGCGATCGCCAACGACGGCGAGAGCATTCCCGACTTGGCCGAGTTGCTGCAGGGTGAATCCCCGCTCGTTGTCGGTGCCGCAACGCAGGCCTTGCTAGCCCTTGGTCGCGGCGACCCGAAATTGCTAGGCCCCACGGCGCGCGCCCTGGTCACCGGCATGAGCACTGCGCCCAAGGAACAGCGGCCCAAGATCCAACGCGCGCTGGTGCTGCTCTCGGGGCACAACTACGAAGAGAACCTCGAAAAATGGACCGAATGGTCGCTGCGCTTGCCGTGATGCGCGTGCGAGCTGTGCGGCGTGAACGACCCAGAAGGTACTGAGCGAATCAGCGTGCATCGAAGCATGCGGCTTCGATGCGCGGCAAGAGCAGGTCGGCGACGAGCTGCTGCCCTTTCACGTTGATGTGCAGGTCGTTCCAGTAGAACTCGTCGATGTCGGCGGGAAATCGCTCGCGCAGATCGATGACCTCGGCGCCGCGCGCCTGCAGC
>JANMRV010000291.1:0-7284 GCA_031388685.1 Planctomycetota bacterium | reverse complement strand
GCAGGGCCAGCGCGGCCGCGCGGCAGGTCCGCGCGTCCCTGAATCGGTCGACACGCTGGTAGAACACACCGGCCACCGCCTGCAGCAAGTAGTCGCCGGGATACAGGCGCACCGACCGGTCGAGAATCAGGTAGACCTCGTCGCGAGTTCCCTGCCACCTCATCAGGCCGCCGCACAGCGCGAGAATCGAACCCGGCTCGAGCCGCGGCAGGTTCTCCGGCGTGGTCAGTTCGAGCATCTGGTCGACATCGCCTGCGGCGATCGCATCGCGCATGCGCAATCGCGTCGGATCCGGGTCGAGATCCTTGGCGAGAATGAGCAGGTTTTCGCTCTGTTTCGAGCTTGCCCCGTACAGTTTGGCGCGCAACACCCCCCAGACATCCAGCGCCAAAGCGACATCCTCCGCAATCTTTCTCTCGCGCATGCGCTGCAACGCGGGCACGAGATCCTCGCCATCGACATCGACGCCGTAGTCGCGAAACGCCTTGGTGAACGCGGCGTCCAGGTCCACATCGAACTGCGGCCGCTCATCAAAGCCGACCATGTCGAGGCGAAAATTGATCAGAAACGAACGAAGTTGCTCATCCTGATCGGCCAGCTTGCGCTCTCGTTCGGCCGCGCCGACGCCCAGTTCCGCCCTGGCAACGAAACTCCGCGAGCGAGCGAGCAACGAAACTTCCGCGTCACCGCTTTCAGCCAGGACAAGCGCGCGGCGCGCGGCAGCCAGCGCTTCCTCAGGCTTCCCGGCCCGCTCGAATTCGATCGACTCGCCCTGGGCCGCTTCGACCACGCTGCGAGTCTGCTCGACGCGCAGCGCACGTTCCTCGCCGCGCTTGGCGCGCTCGTGACTGAGCCAATAGTAGCTGGCGCCGCCCAGGGCGATCGCCACTACGATCACGCCGGCCAGCGCCACGGTCAGCCGCCGCGCGCGGCGCTCTTCCGCGGCCTTGATCCGCGCTTCGGCGGCCGCGAGTTCGGCCTTCTGCGCGCGTTCTTCGACCGAAGCGAGATAACCGTGCACGGACTTGGCCACTTCCTCGGCGTTGAGCGGCCGCGCTTCGCGAGCCGGCATCAGGCAGTCCAGGCACAGGCGTATCAAAGCCGGATCCGCTTCGCAGGCTTCGATGCGCGCGCGCGCCGGAGCAAGTTTCGCGCGCGCCGCCTGGACCAGGATCGTCTCGCCCTCGACAGCGACGTAGGGCGGCCAGCCGGTCAAGAGTTCACACAGGATCGCGCCCAGCGAGAAGACATCGGCGCGCTCGTCGAGCAATTCGAGATCGCCCTGGGCCTGCTCGGGCGCCATGTAGGCGGGCGTGCCCATCACCGAACCGACGATGGAATCCGAGCCGCTCGTGCCCGGCCCGCTGCGCACGGTCTCGATCACGGTGTGCAGCGTCTGCTTCGCGCGCCGCTCGTCGGCGACGCCGCCGCGCTGCAAGACCTTGGCGAGGCCCCAGTCGACGACCTGCACTTCGCCGAAGGCTCCCACCATGATGTTGGCCGGTTTCAAGTCGCGGTGCAGCACGCCCTTGGAATGGGCGTAGGCCATCGTCTGGCACACCGACTCGAAAATCGCGAGCAGGCGGCCGCGGTTGTCGCTTGCGACCTTGCGCTGCTGAAAGAGCGCCGCGAGCGTGCGGCCCTTCACGAGTTTCATCGTGAAGTAGGGACTCTCGTCCGCCATCAGGCCAAGCTCGTAGACCGGAACAATTCCCGGATGCTGCAACTGCCCGCCGATCTGCGCCTCTTCGACAAAGCGCTGCACAATCGCTGGATTCTTCGCGAGCGCCTTGTCGAGAACCTTGAACGCGACGTCGCGGCCGAGGTCCGTGTCGTGCCCCTTCAGGATCACGCCCATGCCTCCGCGCGCAATCTCGCCGGCGAGTTGATATTTGGCGCGACCCTGCGGCACGAGCTTCGACGCCGCTGAACTAGGATCGATCAGCGGCGAAGCGCCGTGCTCCGAGCCGAGATCCGTCAACATGACCTTGGAGGGAACACCGCTGCGTTCCGTGATCAGCTGGAGCACGGAACGACGCGACTCTTGTTCGTCGGGCGGGGGCTGAGACACGGACTGTCCTCGGCGGTGAGAGTGGTGACGAGCGGAACGGGAAGAGTATAGGTGCGGGCTCGAGCCGTTTGGCCAGTCAGTAGCCCTGGCCGACAAATTGCGCAGCCGCATCACTCGCGGGGCCCGGGGAGCGACGAATAGTTGATCAAGGTCTCTGGCTCCGCAAACGATTCGCACGGTACAACCATGCTGATGGGGCCTCTTGAACTTCTGGCGTTCTTCGCGCTCTGCGCACAGGCGGAGCCTCCGCCGCCGGCCCAGGTTCCGCCGGCGCGCGGGCCGGGAATCATCGCGTTGGACATGGCGCGCGAGGCCTTCGAGAAGGGCGAGCTTGACCGCGTGCTCGAACACGTCGAACGCGCCCGCGCCACGCTGCCGGATTCGACGCTGCCGATCGAATGGGCGCTGCGCGCGTGCGCTTCCAACCCCGACGAACGCGCGCTGTGGAGCTACGCCTGGCGCGAGACGGCGGCCGACACGAGGGGCGACAGCGAGCCAGGCTCGGAGCTGCGCCCACTGCTCGACAACTCGGCCTGGATCGAACGCGTCGTGCGCGCGCGCGCCGCGGCGGTTGGCGAGCTTGCGCATTTCGCCGAGGAGCGCGAAGGACGCGCGGCGAAAAACTGCGATGAGGCCCTCGTGGCGCGCTGGGCACGTCAAGCCGCCGCCGATCTCGCCGCGCCCTCGCCGCAACTTGCGGCGACGCTTGCGCCCTACTCGGGCTGGATCGCCACGAGCGACGCACTGCACTTGCGCACGTTGCGCGCGCTGGAGAAGCAGATGAACGGCGCCTCAGCGAGCGGCAAGATCGGCGATAGCCTGCGCGCCGCGCGCGTGTTGCAGGGTCTTGCGGTCCAGGCGAACTTCAAGGATCTGCAGGGCGCCAAGCCCAAGGACCTCTCGACGTTCGCGAAGAGCGCCGCAGCCGGATTGAACCGCGCTCGCGCGCAGATTCTCGCGCGCGGCGAAGCGCCCTGGAGCGTCGACGATCTCGAATGGCTGTCGAGCGACGAAGGCGACGCCTTCACGCGCGCGCATCCCGACTTCGCGCTTCCGGCGGTGGCGCTCTCTCCTGGCGGCCGCTACCGCATCGAGACCGATTGCGGCAGCGGAACTCTGCGCGGCGTTGCGGCCACGGTCGAGCAACACCATCGACGACTCGTCGCGTGGTACGGCTCCGATCCGTTCCTCGAACGCCAGGGACTCGTGCGCATCGTGCCCGAAGCCAGCGGTCTGGAGAGCGAAGGCGCGCCCTTCTGGTGGGCCGGTGGATTCCAGGGCGGTGACACGACGACCTTGCGCTTCTCCTGCGGCACGATCGAAGGCCTCGGCCACGGACTGACACACGAGTTGACGCACCGCTTCGACGGAGCGCTTTTTCCGGGCATTCCCGCCTGGCTCAGCGAAGGTCGCGCGGTCTGGACCGCGGCTGCGTTCGCGCGCGCATCCGATGAAACGTTCGTCGCCAAACATGCCTCCTTCGGCACGATCGAGGGCGCGTTCATCAAGGGCTACGGCGGACTGGACAAGCTGGAGAAACTGGTCGCGGGCACGATCGAGGACTACCGCGACAACTACGTAGCGGGATATGCGCTGTACGTCTATCTCTCGAGCTGGGATCCCGCGAAACAAGCGCTCTTCGCGCAGCCGCTGGTCGCGTACATGAAGCGCTGCGCGAATTCCAAGCTCGAGCCCAAGGAATTGTTCGTGCAGTCGTTCTGCGACGGCAAGGCCGGCCGGCCGAAGGACCTAGCGACCTTTGCGGCCAACTTCGGCGTCTTCGTCTCGGGCTTCTATTGGCGCGATCGCAAGCCTTTCACCGCCGCCTTTGTCGCCGACGCTGGGCCGGGAGCGAATGACGGTTACGTTTACGACGCGCCGACCTGGGTTTGGTCGCGCGGCCGCGCCGAGCCATTTTTCGGCCAGGCTCAAGCGCTGCTTGCGGCACGCCTGCTCGCCACGGCTGGAGACGACGACGCCGCGCTCGAGAGTTATGCCTGGGCGATGTCGGTCGATGGACGCGATCCAAATCTCGAACGCGAATTCGAAAGCCTGTGCGCAAAGCTCAAGCGCAAGGATGGCGCCTGGTGCCTCGCACAGTTGCGCCGCTTCCCCCATCCCGGCGCGAGCGAAAACCCGCCGCCCTTCCTTGCACAACTGGCGCATGTGCGCGAATTCGACGCAGCGCTGCTCGCCGCGCGCGACGCAGCGCTGGCCGCGGGAGCGACGACCACGGCGGAGCATCTTTTCGCCGAGCGCGAACGTCTCGCGGCGCAGTTAGGCCTCGCGTCAGCGCCCTTGGAAAGATCGATGCCGGCGCTGAACCAGAGCTCCGCCCTCGGTGAGCCGGCACGCTGGCTCGCGCCCAGCGGCTTCATCGAAGATGGCTTGACCGGCTACGAAGAACGCCGCGTGCGCGATTTGTGGTACGCGGAACCCAATGGCGATTTGCAGGTCGGCCGCGCGCGTCCGCGCACGGGCACGGGCCAGGTCGATCGCGGCGCCGCGCAACAAGATGCGTTCACGCGCTCGAAGGAGTGGATTCTGCCGGGCGCTTGGCGATTCGACGCGCGCGTGCGCTTCACGACCTCGTATGTCGGCGCGGCGATCGTGCTCGGTTACCAGCGCCGGGAGCAGGGCGTGCGCTTTTCGTTTTCCGGCGGCGATTTTCTTTACTCGATCGGCGCGAGCGACAAGGAGCCGAGCTTCGAATCGGTCGGCTGGAATCTCTCGGGCGGTTTCGAACGCGACGGCGCGCTGAACAGCGGAGTCACTTCGGGCACGCAGCAATTCTCCAGCTCGCGCACGGCCTTCGACGTCAGCTTGATCGTCGATGGGCCGCGCGTCGAGGCGTGGATCAACGGCGAGCATGTCGGCGGCTATTGCGTCGCTGACGGCACGCCGATCGAGGGCTACATGGGATTTGCCACCGGCATGGGCGCGATCGTCGTGCAAGAGGCGCGCGTTCGCAGACTCGACGCGCAGCGCAGCCTGGGACCGCCGCTCTTTCAGCCTAGCGTCCTCGCGCTGCAAGGCGGTCCGTCGCTGCGCTGGAAGGACGCCGCCGGTTGCCCCGTCCAAGGCTTCGACTCAGTGAGCCAAGGAGCCTTGTTGGTGATCGTACCGGCGCTCGACGCGAGCGATCCTGTCGGTGCGCCGATCGCTCCGTGGCTCGCGCGATTGCGCCGCGTCGGTGAGGGCATCGTCGACGAATTGGAGCGCAGCCCGCGCTCGCAACCCGTCTGGCTGTGCGTGCCGCGCGAATCGCCCAAGGAAGCCCAGGCGTTGATCGTGGAATTGCGCGAAAAACTCGGCGCGCTCGGCCCTGGCCGCGCGGGCATGATCGAACACGGACTGCAGCGCGATCCCGAGGACCTGGCGAGTCTCGCGCGCACGCCGTGGGTGCTTTTCGTCGACAGCGTCGGCATCGCGCGCATCGGCGGGTCCTTCTCCGACCTCGCTGCCGTCTACGAGAACAAGGCTTGGCGCCACTGGCTCGACGCGTTCCGCGAGAACGGCACACCGCAGCGCGAACTGCCCAAGCCCAAGCGCGCGAGCGAGGAAAAGCCGTCAGATCACTGACTAGCGTGCGCGGCCGGCCCGCTCACATGCAAAGGGTGAACTCCAGCGCGTCCGACAGAGTCGATCCGTTCGGCGCGGGAAAGCCTGGATCGCGGCCCCAATACTGAGCCTGCACCACGCTGCCGGGTACGCGCAAGAATGCCGCCGGGAAGCCACCGAGCGCGCCCTGGGCAAATGCGTTCATGTCGAACGAGTACACGCCCGAGCAATCGTTGGCCGGAAGCGGAGTTCCACCCGAAGTCAGCGGAATTGAGCGCTTGATCGGAGCGCGCAAACACATCCATCCGCCCTGAAATGCGAATGCGGCGCGACCATGATTCGAGTACATCAGCAAGCCCAACTTGCTGTTGCGCGCCGGGCCCGCATGGATCACGAAGCCGGCGACGGCGCTGACGCTGGGCGTGCCCGTCCACCCGATCGCCGGAGTGCAGCCGAGCGAATTGACTTTGGCCGTGCAATAGGCCGCCGGCGCGCTCGAGCATCCGCTCGTCGCCGCGGTCCGCACCAGACTGCGCTCTCCCGCCGCCAGCACTTCGACGATCGAAATGCCGGCGGAAGGGGCCGGCACGCTGCACTGCTTTTCGAAGTTCCTGCCCCAGGCCACGACCACGCCGTCGCTGCGGCGCGCAACGGCGTGCTCGAGATCGGTCGAGAGTTCGACGTACGACAAGCCGGCCGGCAGCGCGGGAACATTGCATTGACCGTAGTAGTTGGCGCCCCACGCGACGACGCTGCCGTCGCTGCGGCGCGCTGCGGAGTATTCGTATCCGGCCGCGATCTCGACGTACGAAAGCCCCGCGGGCAAAGGCGGCGCATCGCACTGCCCGAAATTGTTGTCGCCAAAGCCCACGACCGAACCGTCGCTGAGCAGCGCCAGTGTGTGAGCGTCGCCGGCCGCGATCTGGGCATAAGAAACGTTGACGGGCAGAGCGGGCACATTGCATTGACCGTAACCGTTGTCGCCCCAAGCCACCGCCGAGCCGTCGCCGCGGCGCGCCACCGAGTGGTACTGGCCGGCTGAAATGTCGACGTAAGCAAGGCCCATCGGAAGCGGCGGTACCTGGCACACTCCGTAGTAGGAATCGTCGCCCCAGGCAAGCACCGCGCCGTCACTGCGCCGCGCCACCGTGTGAGACGCGCCCGCATCGACCTCGACGTAACTGAGTCCCGCGGGCAGCAGAGGTAC
Source organism: Planctomycetota bacterium (assembly GCA_031388685.1). Taxonomy (GTDB): domain Bacteria; phylum Planctomycetota; class UBA1135; order UBA1135; genus JADJQU01. The sequence continues at coordinate 445 of JANMRV010000291.1, read as the reverse complement.
GTCGCACTCGCCGCGGCCATTCTCGCCCCAGGCAACCAGCGAGCCGTCGCTGCGCCTCACTACGTGGTGATCCAGACCGGCCGCGATTTGTGCGTAGAACAGCCCTGCGGGAAGCTTTGGAATGTTGCATTGACCGAGGACGTTGCTTCCCCATGCCACGACAAGGCCGTCGCTGCGGCGCGCCACACTGAACCACATGCCCGCCGAGACGTCGACGTAGCTGAGACCCGCGGGCAACGCCGGTACATCGCACTCGCCGAAGAAGTTGTAGCCCCAAGCCACGACAGAACCATCGCTCCGGCGCGCCACTGTGTGATCGCCGCCCGCCGAAACTTCGACGTACGACAAACCAGGGGGCAGGTCTGGAGGGCTGCCTGGCGGGTAGCCCCAGGAAACGACCAGCCCGTCGCTGCGCAGGGCGGCCGAGTGGATGTAGCCCGCCGTG
>JANMRV010000287.1:0-1748 GCA_031388685.1 Planctomycetota bacterium | reverse complement strand
CATCGGCTACTGGCACGACGTCGGCAAGATTCACCTGCGCGAGTTGGTCGGTCTGCAGCCGCAGGGTCAGTGGCTCGACACCTATGCCTCGCGCATGGTCGGGATCCACCTGCACGACGCGGTCGAGCAGGAGTCCGAAATGCCGCCGGGACTAGGCCAGGTCGACTTCAAGTTGATCGCGAGCTACATCCCGCAAGCCGCGACCCGTGTCGTCGAGGTCAACCCGCGCCACGGCCGCGCGGAGGTGTTGGCGAGCGTGCAGTTCCTGAACGATCTTGGGATCTGAAAAGCGGCGCGCGCCGGCGCGAATCGCAAGCGCTACGAGATCAGGCTCAGGCGGTCGTGCCGGTAGGCTTCGACCAGTTGCTCGAGCAGCGCGATGTCCGCGCGGATGCGCAGGCCTTCTTCGGTGTCGCCGACCCGACGTGCGGGGCTGAACTCGCGGATCGTGGTGATCGTCGGGATGATGTCCACGCCGTCGCGCACGGCGCTCTCGACCGACTCGAAGTGATGATGCTTCGCCAGGAACGTGCGCTGTGCATCGAGCACCAAGGTGAAGCCGTGATCGCCGTAGGCCTGGCTGAAGGCGCCGTCGATCGTGATCGCGTTGCCGCCGCGCTTCAGCGGTGACTCGCCCGCGTCGATCTTCACCGGCACATGCCCGTTGACGATCAAGCCGCCCGGATCGCAGCTGAATTCCTCGAGCACGCGCACGCAGAACGCGCGCTCGTGGATGAACTTGAAGTAGGGGTTTTTCGTTTCCTTGTGCGTGACGCTGTCGGCGATCAGGTCGCGCTCGAGCGTGGTGATGCGGTCCTTTCCGAACATCGGCGACAGAGGGCCGCTCCACAAGTACCAGCACATGTCCAGATCGGTTTGCTCGCGATGCGCCAGCGCGCGCGCCACCACGCCGTCGATCGCATCGAAGAGCGCGCGGCCCTTGCGTTCCACGCCGTCGATCGCGAGCGCGAGGAATTGTCCTTCGTCATCGACCGGGACGCAGCCGTGAAAGATCAGATGGTCATCACGGCAGGCCCAAGTCGAACCGTGTTCGACGAAGAAGCGCGCGTGCTCCCAGAAGCGCTGGCTCGCGAGAAACGACTGCTGCAGGCGTTCGATGCACTGTTCTTCTTCTGCCGAAAGTCGCTCGGCATCCGCGGGATCGATCGTCGGAAAGTACCGGTCCTTCAATGCATGCGTTGCACCATCGACGACGATCGTGCCCTTCGAAAGATCGATCGAACGCAGCAGCCGGCGATGTTCGAGATTCCACTCGGGATGGCGCGCGATCATCTGACCCTCGAGCTTGAATTGCAGGATCGCGGCGGCCTTCTGCATGCGCGCCATGCTCAGCGTCTCGCGCAAGCCGGCGCCCTTGGGCACGAAGTTTTCCGCCGTGTCCTCGCCATACACCGTGCGCACGAGATGTTCGAGCGGCTGCAGCGTGATGCCATAACCTTCTTCGAGCTGCGAGAGCCGCCGGTAGCGCAGTGAAATGCGCAGCACATGCGCGATCAAGGCTTTGTGTCCGAGCGCGGCTCCGAGCCATGCCAGGTCGTGGTTGCCCCAGGTGATCGAGACACGCGGCTGATGGCGCAGGTACTCGATCACGCGATCCGCGCGCGGCCCGCGATCGACGAGGTCGCCGGCTACGATCACTTCGCTGACGGTCAAGTTCCGGATGACGCGCACGACGACGCGAATGAAGTTGGCTTCGCCCTCGCGGGCCACCAGCGGCTCGATCATCG
>JANMRV010000262.1:0-2799 GCA_031388685.1 Planctomycetota bacterium | reverse complement strand
GACTGTGGCGAGCGGCGACGTCGTCACGCTGCGGACTGGTGCGACATTTGGCGTCGGCCGCATCACGTGGGATGTCAACGGTCCGCTGGATGGCCACATTGTCGATATCAACGGCGTGCGGTTCACGTTCACCGATAGCTTCCAACTTCCGCTTCCGGCGCTTGGCAGCGGATCCGTCGAGTTCGAAGGCGCGTTTCCCTCGCTCAACCTGACCAACATGGTTCGAGAGCTGAACTTCAGCGTCGATCCGCTGGTTAGCTCGGCGACCTACGTCGTGGAGAACGGCACAACGATCAAGATCACCCACGACCTCGTCGGAGACCAGGGCCTGTCGTTCACATTCGACGCCTACAGGGCCCCAGGCGGTATTCCGACGCCGATACTGGGGCTGACCCTCTCCGGACCGACCGCTCCCACTGGGACGGCGCACCTGCTCGACGGTGTCGACGGCGAGAGCTTCGCCGCTGGCAATCTGCTCGACAATTTCAACTTCCAGACTTCCCCAGGTGGCACGCCGAATCCGGTGCTGGTTACCAACGGCATCTTTGAGTTCGCAACCCTCAACATCGAGTCCGGCGGAACCCTGCGCTTCGAAGGGCCGAACGCGGCGCGGCTTCTGGTCCGCGGCAAGGCGACGATTTCAGGCCTCATCGATGTGTCCGGGGAATCCAAGCTGACTCAGCTTTCCGACAGTCCGCAGGGACAACTCGGCGGGCTGGGTGGTCCGAACGGCGGAAGTGGTGGAGCGGGCGCCGACCGTCCTGACAACTCGTTGACCGATCTTCTGGATCCGAACCCACTCAACGATCACAATCGCCCCTACGGCAGGGGCATCGTCAATCCGGGTGGCTCGATCGTCGGTTTCCCCGGCGTGGGGGTTGGACAAGTCGGCACGATCGCGGCCGGTCCCCAGGGGAATCCTTGGCCGTTGGCGTTTCCGAGCGGATCGACCACACTCGGCGGCTTGCAGACGGAAGCTGCCTTCTGTGCGTCTGAGCAGGTCGGCGCAGCTGGCGGCGGCGGTGGCTATTCGCTCAACGGTGGAATCGGGGTCGCAATTGCCGAATCGGCTCTATCCTCCCAAGGCGGCCCGAACACGCCTCCGGACACTGCCGGCGGTGATGCCCAGAATGTCGGCCTCGAGCTGCCGGGGGCGCCACTCAACAAGCGCAAGCTGACGCCGGAGAAGGGCTTCCTCGATGGTGGCTCGGGCGGCGGTGGCGGCGGTAGTTCTATCGAGCAAACGAAAACCAACAGCGGGGGCCAGGGAGACCCGTGCGTCGGCCCTGGCGCCGCGATCAATCTTTATCGTTCGCACAGTGCCGCAGCCGGCGGTGGCGGCGGCGGGGCGATCCAGCTGCAGGCCGGACGTTCGTTGGACCTTTCGGGCGGTATTGACGCCGCCGGCGGCGAGGGCGGCAGCGCTGACGAGTTCAATCTGATCAACAGCGCAACAAGGTCGAGCCCCGGTGGAGGGGGGGCAGGAGGTGCGATCCTGATGCAGGCGCGCCAGCTGCTGTTGACTGCTCAACCGGCACGCATGTCGATCTCCGGGGCACTTGGCGGCCGCGGATTCACCAACACGGTTGGCGGCGCCTCCCTGGGTGGAGCCGGGGGCGCGGGGCTCGCGCGTGTCGAACAGGGTGCTTTGCCGTTGCCGCTGGTCACCGATGTCGCTTCGATCCTCGTTCCTTTTGACCCGAACGAACCGACCTCGCTGGACTTCCTGAGCGTCGGCGACTGGGTGCGCTCACGCTTTACGCCGTCATCCTTCCAAGGCGCGCAGTCCTGTTGGATGCGGCCAGTGACGGTGGGCAACTTCTTCGCGGTCAGTTTCGACGCGGATACTGCGACCGTACCCGGTTGGGATATGGACCTCGTGATGAATTTAGGCGCGGGTCCAGTGACGAATCCCTACCGCTCTCGCGCTCCCAACCAAACCTTTCCAATTGGCCAGGCGACATTGGAGCAGTTCTGGGGGCAGTTGCTCGACGAGGATCTGATTCTTCCCGAAGTCGGCGCGCCACTGGTCGTGCGCTTCCAAGGCGCGAAGCTCTCGGGTGCTATGCCCGATCCGTGCAACGTTGAGCTCAGTGGCCCCCTTAGCCCGATTCTGCAGGGTTCTCTGACTCCGTGGGTGCGCCACCCGTCCGAACTCAACGCCTTCAGCCCGGCGCCCGACATGATTAGGTTCGTGATCATGTTCGACGCCTCGAAGACCGATTTCCTGAAAATCGTCGGCGTGAAAAACCTGCGCATCAATGCGCTGCCGAACTGAGCACTAGAGCCAAGGTCGGAAGCTTCCCAAGCCGCAGACCCGCGGGCGAACTCACGTTCCCCTGCGGGTTTTTCGTTGGACGGGAGGCGCTGCATGGAACGTGAAACCATTTTCAGCGCGGCGCGTGTGCTGCTGCCACACGGCGTGTGGCTTGCCCCCGGGGCGGTCTTCGTCCGCGGCGGTCGCATCGAGGAGATTGGCGAGCCGAAACGCCTGCATACGCGCTCAGCTTCAGCCGACAGGATCGATCTTTGCGGCCATGCGCTACTCCCAGGAATGGTGAACGCACATGCGCACCTCGAACTGACTGGTCTTGCCGGACGCCTGCCTCGCGGCGCGGATTTCGGCGCCTGGGTGCGCGGGCTCGTGCAAGCGCGCGCGCGCTCGAGTGCAGGGGAACTCGAGCGTGCTGCAGCCAGCGGCGCGCGGATGTGCCTCGGCGGTGGCGCGACGACCGTCGGCGATCTCGACGCGACTGGTTGCGCGGAACGTGTCTTTGCCGGCCGCAGTCCCAGCAGCGC
>JANMRV010000252.1:0-3139 GCA_031388685.1 Planctomycetota bacterium | reverse complement strand
ACCACTGGATTCTGATCTTGCAACACGATCTGAAAACGATCGAGCGTGAGCTCTCAGTCCCACAAAAAATAGGGACGGCCCTCTTGATCGAGCATGTGTTCGCGCGGGGTCGGGTTGAGCACATGGTCCAAGGTACTCGCTCTCCCCCCTTCACCCAAGCGCGACGTACGGGACAGCCAGCTGCCCTACGTTTCACTCCTGATGCTTCCCCCGACGCCTTGGGCCGTTCCCGCGAGGGCTTGGCCGCGGGCCCCACGAGTGATTCCTCGGCTTGCGCAAAGCCTCCTTCCTCGGGTGGAACCATCAAAGGCTCGATCACCGCGCCGACATTGGTAACTGGCGCCGCAGCCGTTACCTTGGCCCGCAGTCCATGTTCAAGAAGCTCCTGATCGCCAACCGCGGCGAGGTCGCCGTGCGCATCGCCCGCACGGCCCGGCGGATGGGCATTTCGCCGCTGGGCATCGCCTCGAGCGCCGACCTCGGAGCGAAGTGGCTTTCGGCCATGGACGAAGTGGTCTGCGTCGGCCCCTCGGCTGCGCGCGAGAGCTATCTGCAGCGCGAACGCATCGTGCAGGCGGCGCTGCAGACGCACTGCGCGGCAATCCACCCCGGCTGGGGATTCTTGGCCGAGGATCCGCTGTTCGCGGCGCTGTGCGAGCAACACGCCGTGCGCTTCGTGGGCCCGAGCTCCGCGATCATGGCGCGCATGGGGCTCAAGTCCCCCGCCCGCGTGGCCATGGCCGCGGCCGGACTCAGCGTGATTCCCGGCAGCGACGGGCTGCTCGCCAATGTCGACGAAGCAGCATTGCTCGCGCGCGCCATCGGCTATCCGGTAATCCTGAAAGCGGACGCCGGCGGTGGCGGTCGCGGCATGCGGCGCGCCAACGACGAACGCGAATTGCGCACGGCATTTTCCGAAGCGAGCGCGGAAGCGAAGAGCGCCTTCGGAAACGGCGCGCTGTACCTGGAAAAATATCTGCTCGGCGGCCGGCACATCGAAGTCCAGGTTCTCGGCGATGCCTTCGGACATGCCGTGCACCTTTTCGAACGCGAATGCTCGGTGCAGCGCAAGCATCAGAAATTGCTCGAGGAATCGCCGAGCCCTGCGCTCAGCGAGAACGAACGCCGCGAACTCGGTGCGCGCGCCGCGGGTGCGGCCCAGCGACTAGGCTACGTCGGCGCAGGCACGATCGAGTTCTTCCGCGCGCCAAGCGGCGAACTCTATTTCATGGAGATGAACACGCGCCTGCAGGTCGAACATCCTGTGACCGAGATGCTCTGCGGACTCGATCTGGTCGAGTTGCAGTTGCGCGTGGCCGCGAACGAGGCTCTGCCGTTCACCCAGGACGGAGTGCGCGCGTCGGGACACGCGATCGAAGTCCGCATCAACGCCGAAGATCCGTCGCGCGATTTCAGGCCGGCTCCGGGGCTCCTGGAAAGCCTGGAATTCCCGCTCGAACTCGGGCCTGGCCGCGTGCGCTTCGACACGCATCTTTCGGCGGGTGAGCGGATTTCGCCGCACTACGACTCGTCGATCGGAAAACTGATCGGGCATGCGCCCACGCGCGACGGCGCGATCGAGACGTTGCTTCGTGCTTTGCGCGGCGCGCGTGTCGCCGGAGTCGCGACCACGATTCCGTTGCAGATCGCCGTGCTCGAAAGCGCCGCGTTCCGCAAAGGCGAGTACGACACGCGCGCGGTTCCCGGCTGGCCGGCCACGGCCGCATAACGATCATGGCCAAGGTACCCCTGATCCCGATTGGACATGCGCGCGCGGAGTTCATCGACGCGGCGAGCTTCGAGAAGAATCGCGCGGCGATGCGCGCGCTCGAACAGACGCTCGACGAGCGGCGCCTGAAAGTGGCCGCGGGTTGGGGCGAGGCGTACGCCGAGCGTGTGCGCGCGAAGGGAAAACTCACGGCGCGCGAGCGCCTCGAACGCTTGAAGGATGCGGGCTCGGCATGCTTCGAAGTCGGCACGTTCGTCAACTTCGAACGCAAGTTTGGCAAGCTCGAGTCTCCCGCCGCGGGCGTGATCACCGTGTTCGCAAAGGTCCACGGAAAATGGACCGTGGTGATCGCCAACGACAACACGGTCGCGTCGGGATCGTGGTGGCCGCTCGCACCGGAGAAAATCGAACGCGCCCAGAGCATGGCGCTGCGCCTGCGCCTGCCGGTGATCTACCTCGTCGACTGCTCGGGTCTGTATCTGCCCGAGCAATCGCGCTCGTTCCCCGGCCGCACCGGCGCGGGCCACATCTTCAAGAAGAACAGCGACCTCTCCGCGGCCGGCGTGCCGCAGATCGCGGCGGTCTTCGGCGACTGCATCGCCGGCGGCGGCTACATGCCGATCATCTCCGACCGCGTGTACATGACGGAGAGCGCGTACATGGTGATCGCCGGCGCGGCGCTCATCAAAGGCGCGAAGAGCCAGAGCCTCTCGAGTCTCGACATCGGCGGTCCCGAAGTGCACGTGCACCAGTCGGGCTGCGCCGATGTGCGGGTGCCCGACGACGAGACGGCACTCGCGATGATCCGCGCTGAAGTGCGACGCCTGCCGACGTCAGGCGCGGCTTTTCACAGGCACGGCGCCGACGCGGCGCCGCCGTTCCATCCCACGCGTGAGCTCGCCGGCATCTTTCCCGCCGATCACCGCATGACGTACCCGGTCGAGGAAGTGATCGCGCGCCTCGTCGACCACAGCCTCTTCTGGGAGATCCTGCCCGCGCGCGGACGCGAGATGATCGTCGGCATCGGACGCGTCGACGGTCTGTACATGGGCTTCGTCGCCAACCGTCAAGGATTGATGGACGATCCCGAGCACCGCGATCAGAAGAAGCCCCTCGGCATCCTCTACAAGGAGGGTATCGCCAAGGTCGCCGCGTTCAGCCGCGCGTGCGATGCCGACGGCATTCCGATCGTGTGGCTCCAAGACATCTCGGGCTTCGACATCGGCGTCGAGGCCGAGCGGCTGGGCCTCCTCGGCTACGGATCGAGCCTCATCTACACCAACAGCACGAACACGGTGCCGATGTTCACGGTGCTGCTGCGCAAGGCGTCGGGCGCGGGCTACTACGCCATGGCGGGGCTGCCCTACGAGCCCGTCGTGCAGCTCAGCTCGCCGATCGCGCGCCAGTCGG
>JANMRV010000221.1:0-16228 GCA_031388685.1 Planctomycetota bacterium | reverse complement strand
GTTTCGCCTTCTCGAGCATCGAAGCGCGTTCGCCTTCGGTGTACTTGTCCAGGTCCATGCCGGCGAATTCGAGTTTCTGCTCCGCCTTGGCGATGTCGCTGCGATTTTGACTCTGCTGGATCTCGAAATTCTGCTTGGCCTTGACGAAGGCGGCTTCGGCATTGCGCAGGGAAATGCTCTGTTGAAAACGCTTTTCGATCAACGCGGTCGCGTCGAGCTCGCAGACCACCGTTCCGGCTTCGACGCGCGTGCCTTCGGGCACCAGCGAGAGAATCGCCGTGCGGCCCTCGACTTCGCTGCGCAAGTCGGCGGAGTCCGCGGCGGACAGGTCGCCGCGCGCCACGATCGAGATCAGCAGCGGTCCGCGCTGCACCGTTGCGCCTTGGATCGGCGGCGCGGACGATTCGCGCAGCCACGAACCGCGCACCCCGAAGTAGATCAGGCCGCCGATCGGAAGCCCGACCAGCGCCAAGAGGGCCAAGCGCGGGAGGCCCTTGTTCGACTTCGAGTTCGGGGTGCTCATGCGCAGTGCAATACGTGATCGTACGCGCTCACAACCAATACCGCCACTGGTACCAGAACCACTGCCGCGCGCGATCCAACCACGGCCTCTGCCTGCACTCGGCCAGGCGCACTTCGCGTGATTTCATCAATTCGTCATCGAAGAGCTGCTGCATGCGCGCGCCGAACTCGGCATCGAAGACGACGATGCTCGCCTCGAGATTGTGGAACAGGCTGCGCTGATCGATGTTGTAGCTTCCGATCGTCGACCACACGCCGTCGATCACGCCGATCTTGGCGTGCATCATGCGCTGTGGCCACTCGTGGATGTGCACGCCGCTGCGCAACAAGCGCACGAAGAGATGCCGGCTGGCGAGTTGCACGACTTGAACGTCGGAAAACTCGGGCACGATCACGTGCACGCGCACACCGCGTTTCGCTGCGCGGCGCAGCGCCATGCGCATGCCAAAGTCGGGGATGAAGTACGCGCTCATCAGACAGATACTCGAGCGGGCGGCGCGGATGGCGTGCAGATACGCGATGCGCTTGCGCGATCGAATGCGCAGATCGAAGTTGTCGATGACGGTGGCGCGCATGTGCGGCGGCGGCGGCAATTCATGCTGCACGGATTCGCTCGCGATCTCCTCGCCCGCCGCGCGCGACCAGCTGCGCACGAACAGCCGGTCGAGATCGGAAACGACCGGACCGCGCGCGCGCGCCTGCACGTCGAACCATCCGCCGCCGCCAGTTTCGACCGGGGCGTAGTCCGTGCCGATGTTGATCCCGCCGGTGAAACCGACGACACCATCGACCACCAGGATCTTCATGTGATCGCGCTGGTTGAACCCTCGGCGCGGCCGCCAGGGAGCGATCGGATGGAACTCGGCTACCTGGACGCCGCCGGCGCGAAGTTCGTCGACGAAGCTCTCGGGCAGCTCGTACGAACCCACGGCATCGAACAGCACGCGCACACGGAGCTTGGCTTTCGCGCGCTCGATCAGCGCGTGCTGGAAGCTGCGGCCGACGGCATCGTCGACGAGCATGTAGGTCTCGAGGTGCACGTAGTGCTGCGCGTTGGCGATCGCTTCGAGCATCGCCGGGAAGGCTTCGTCACCGCAGCGCAACGCCTCGATCACGTTGCCCGAGCGCAGGCGCTCTTTACGGTGCACGTACTCGTAGAGGCGCTTGCGCTTCGAGGACCTGCGGCGGAGGGACATCCGATCACTGTACGGTCCGGCGAGGCCCAGGCGCTTTGCAGGACTTTGCCAGGCGCTTGAATGTCTGCTGTCCCGGGTCCAGGACAAGGAAGCGGACCGAGGCAGAGGTTCGAGCGCTCCACCTGCCGATCCCTACGGTGGAACTAAACAAGAGTGAGGGTTGGCGGTGTCCCCTGATGCGACGCCGCGAAGATTCTCTAAAACATATGATCGCCATTCGAAGGGCGGAAGAACGTGGCCGAGTCGGCCGCGGCCCCGCCACCAGCTACCTGACTTTTTCCTGCGAACAATTCCAGGACCCCGAACACACCGGCTTTCGTGCCCTGCGCGCGATCAACGAAGACGAAGTCGCGGCGGACGGCGGCGGGTCACATGCCGCCGACGAGTCGATGGACATGCTGTCGTGTTTGCTCGAGGGCGAACTCGATTTGGTCGACGAGCAGGGCCGCCACGAAAAACTCCGGCCCGGCTCGGTCGCGCGCACACGCTCGTTCCGCAGTGAATTCGCCCCCACCGGCCGCGGCCGTTCGCGTGTGCTGCAAATCTGGCTCAAGCCAAATTCTTCGGCCCGCGAAACGCGTTCGGAACAGGTGAGTTTCACGCCGCAGCAGCGCCGCGGTCAGCTGCGCCTGGTCGCCTCGCCAGACGGCCGCGCGCAATCGATCGCGCTGAAGCACGACACTTTTGTGTATTCGTCCGTGCTCGAGCACGGCGATCGGCTGGAACACGCGCTACCCGTGGAGCGTCACGTCTGGGTTCAAGTCTTGCGCGGAGTGATCGAAGTCAACGGCCACCTCTTGACTCAAAGCGACGGTGCCGCTGTCTCCGGCGAGGAGTACCTGAGCCTGTTCGCGCGCAAGGACGCCGAGGTCATGCTGTTCGAGATGGCGTGAGCGCGCGGCCGCGTGGCGGCATTGAATCGCGCTCGAGCGTGTCGTAAGTACCGGGCCTTCCAAAGCTCCTGGAGCCTTCGACATGATCAAAGTCCGCAAAGCCGCCGACCGCGGCCATTTCGATTTGGGCTGGCTCGAAACCTCGCACACGTTTTCGTTCGGCGAGTACCACGACCCCGCGCACATGGGCTTTCGCGCGCTGCGCGTGATCAACGACGACCTGATCGCGCCGGCCGAGGGCTTTGGGACGCACGGCCACCGCGACATGGAAATCCTGTCGTGGATCGCCGAAGGCGCGCTCGAACACAAGGACAGCCTCGGAACGGGGTCGGTGATCAAGCCCGGCGATCTGCAGCGCATGAGCGCCGGCAGCGGCGTGCGACACAGCGAATTCAATCCCTCTCCGCAGGAGCGCACGCGCCTGCTGCAGATCTGGCTCTTGCCCGAGAAGAGCGGCCTGAAACCCGAGTACGAGCAGAAGCACTTCCCCAGCGAAGGCCGGACAAATCGCCTGCAACTGATCGCCGCCCGCGATGGCCGCGAGGGCGCGCTCACGGTGCACCAAGACGTTGATTTGTGGACTGCGCGACTCGACGCGGGCAAGAGCGTCGTTCACGCGTTCAATTCAGGCCGCCACGGCTGGCTGCAGATCGTGCGCGGTGAAATCGAAGCCGCGGGCAAGCCGCTCGGGCAGGGCGACGGCCTGGCGCTGAGCGATGAAAGCTCGCTCGAAGTGCGCGCGAAGTCGGCGGCCGAGTTCTTGCTCTTCGATCTGGCCTGAAACGAGAGTAGTCTCTTTGGCCGTGCGATGAGTCACCGCGGCCTTCGATTCCCGACCCTGGCCGCCGGGCTCGCGTTGCTGCTCGCGATGAATGCCGCGTGTGAGTCCGGGCGCCATACGCAGGCCCCGACAGCGGACCAGCGCGCGGCGGCCAGCGCGCGCTATTCGCGACTCGCAATACCCGAGAAGGGTGGCCTGCCCGACTTGTCTGGAGTCGAAATCCAGTTCGGCCGTACGTCGTGCTTCGGATCGTGCCCGGATTACTCGCTCGTCCTGCACGGCGACGGCCGTGGCGAGTACGAAGGCCGTGGCTGCGTGAAGTTCGTCGGGAAGACGGAATTCACGCTTGCAAGCGAAGTGCTGCTCGAGATCCTCGACCGCTTCGAGGCCATGAACTTCCTCGAGATGACTCCGGGAGAGATGCCGCTCATGATCGACAGTTCCTACGAGTTGTTCCACCTGACCATCGGCGCGCGAACGCGGGGCTTCACCAACGACTGGATCATGCCGGAACTGGTCCAGCGCGCGAGGGCGAAAGGCCGGCCGATTTCGCAAGACGTCCTCGACCTGAGCGAACAACTGACCGCGCTCGCGACGTTGATCGACGAGCGCGTGCACGTCGAGCAGTGGATCGGGACCGAGGACGAGCGTCGCAGCCACGACTACTGAGCGCTCTGGTCCTGCCGGGCACGCACTCGGACGAAAGACCACGCCGTCCTTTTCATCCTGGATCGCTTGGCTCACGGCGGTGGCGAGAGCAGGGAGACCGTCAAGCCCGTGTCACGATCCGCTATCAGTTCTGGGACCGCGCTGTGGGCCTTTCTCCGCCGAACAACACGACGCTGAGCGACGCGCTCGGATACAGCGCGTGCCCGAACAGCAGTCCCCAAGTTCTGGCCTTGCGCCTGACGTAGCGAACCTGCGCGTGCCGCACCGACCAGCGGACTTGGCGTCTGCCTCGCTTGGTCACCGGTCGCAGGGCAATCGAAAGCCGGCCGGCTGCTCCGTGAGCCAGGACTCATGGGCGGCCAACATGTTCAGAAAATGCACATGAAATCTCCGAACTATGAAATTGTCTACATGACCCCCGGGCCCGATTCTCTAAGCGTTCCGATCGACCTTCAGACGCAGGAGCCCGATGAACATGAAGATCATTGCCCACTGGAAAGGCCTCGAGCAGTCCGCCGCGGTCCGCGAATACCTGGAGCGACGCCTTGCGTTCGCACTCGGCCGAATCGGGAGTCACGTGAAGCAAGTTCGCGTGCTGCTCTCCGACGAAAACGGCCCGCGCGGCGGCGAGGACAAGCGCTGCCGTCTTCAGGTCCACAGCCGGCTCGGCTTGGTGCAGGTCCAGGAAACGGATCGCGATTTGTACGCAGCGATCGATCATTCCGCGGAGCGCATGCGACGCGCGCTGGCCCGTGTCTTCGCGCGCGAGCACTTCCAGGACAACGGTCACTGGCGCTCGAATGGACTGCTGCGCCGTCGCCACTTTCCCGCGCCACGCTGAGCGAGAAGAGCCATGGAACAACACGCCTTTCAACCGCTTCGACCCGCGCGCGTGGCCGTCGTGATGGGCTCGCGCTCCGACTGGAAGATCCTGCGGCATGCCGCCATCGTGCTCGACGAACTTGGCATTGATCACGAGGTCGAGGTCGTGTCCGCCCATCGCACGCCAGACCGCCTGTTCGAATTCGCCGAATCGGCCGAAGCGCGTGGATTCGAGGTACTGATCGCCGGAGCCGGCGGTGCGGCCCATCTGCCGGGAATGCTCGCGGCGAAGACCCTTTTGCCGGTGCTCGGCGTCCCCGTACCCTCGCGCCACCTCGGCGGGATCGACTCCTTGCTCTCGATCGCGCAGATGCCCTCGGGTGTGCCCGTCGGCACTTTGGCGATCGGGAGAGCGGGTGCTGAGAACGCGGCTCTGTTCGCCGCGGCCATCCTTGCCCGACAGGACGAACGATTGCTCCAGGCGCTCTCCGCGCGCCGCGCTGCACGTCGCTCCGAAGTACTGAAGAACTCCGATCCGCGAGTGGCCACGTGAGAGTCGGCGTCTTGGGCAGTGGACAGCTCGCTCGGATGCTCGCACTTGCGGGTCAACCCCTCGGTCAGCAATTTCGCTTCCTCGAGCGAGGCGCGGCCAGCAAGACCGGACAGCAGGGCCCGGTCTGCTCACTGGGCGACGACGGCATCGAGGGACTGCAAGACTTCGTGCACGGCCTCGACGTCATCACGTTCGAAAACGAGAACTTTGAGCCCGCGACCCTCGAGCGCGCCGCACGCTCCGCGCCGGTTCATCCCTCGCCGCGCGCGCTGGTGCTCAGTCAAGATCGGCTCACCCAGAAGGAGCTCTTTCAACGGCTCGGTGTGCCAAGCTCGCCCTTCGCCGGCGTCGACGGCGCAGCGGGGCTGGACCGCGCCATCGCGCAAGTGGGCCTTCCCGCCGTCTTGAAACTGCGGCGCGGTGGCTACGACGGCCGCGGCCAATGGGTCCTGCGGGATGCGAAGAGCGTTGCCGTCGCCCAGCGCGAACTCGGCGGACGCGCGGCGATCCTGGAACGTTTCGTGCCCTTCGAACGCGAACTCTCGATCATTGCCGTTCGCGGCCGCGACGGATCGCGTGCGTTCTATCCATTGGCCTGGAATCACCACGAAAATGGCTGCCTGCGCCTCTCGCTGGCGCCCGCGCCGCGCTGCGGCGAAGAGCTTGCACGCGCCGCGGAGGCCATGGCGAACGCATTGCTCGACGAACTCGACTACGTCGGCGTGCTGGCGCTCGAGTTGTTCGAGTTCGAAGGAAAACTGCTCGCGAACGAGCTCGCGCCGCGCGTGCACAACAGCGGCCATTGGACGATCGAAGGTGCGCAAACCAGCCAGTTCGAGAACCACCTGCGCGCGATTTCGGGACTTCCGCTGGGCAGCACGCGCGCGATCGGAGCCTGCGCGATGCTGAACCTGCTCGGCCGCCTGCCCGCGACGGAACAGGTCTTGGCGGTACCCGGCGCGCACATCCACCTGTACGGCAAGGAACCGGCGGCGGGCCGCAAGCTCGGCCACGTGACCCTGCGCGCTCGCGATGAGGACGAACTGGCGGCGAATCTGCGCGAACTTTGCGGACGGCTCTCGTTTCCAATTCCGAGCGCTGTCGAACGATGGATGCACTCGAGCTCCTGCGCATCAATCTGACGTCGCCGATGGTGCTCGGCTTCGCGCTGGGCATCGTCGCCGCCCTGGCGAAGAGCGACCTGCGCCTTCCCGATCAGGTTCATTCGGCACTCAGCTCGTATCTCCTGCTCGCGATCGGACTGAAGGGCGGCGCTGAACTTGCCAAGGTCTCGCCGTCCGAGATTGCGCTGCCGGCGGCGGCGACTCTGCTCGCCGGCATCCTCGTCCCGCTCGCCTGCTACGCCGCATTGCGGCGACTGGGTCGGCTTTCGGTCGTGGACTCTTCCGCGGTGGCGGCACACTACGGATCGGTGTCGATCGTGACCTTCACCGCAGCCGGCACGTTTGTCGATTCGCGCGGATTGCCTAGCGAGGGCTATCTGGCTGCGCTGGTCGCTTTCCTTGAAGTGCCCGGGATCATGGTCGCCCTCGCACTCGCGCACTCGGCGCGCGCGCAGAGTTCGTGGCGCAGTTCGCTGCACGAGGTCGTGACGGGCAAGAGCAACCTGTTGCTGCTCGGCGGCATCGTCATCGGTTTCCTGGCAGGGGCGCGCGGCGCGGAGGCGGTGGCCCCGCTGTTCGTCGCCCCTTTCAAGGGCGTGTTGACGCTGTTCCTGATCGACATGGGATTCTTGGCAGCGAGCCGCCTGCGCGATCTGCGCCAGGTCGGTCCGTTCCTGCTCGCTTTCGCGCTGGTAGCTCCGCTGGTGAATGGCTTCCTCGGAGCGGCGCTAGGCAGCGCGGCGGGGCTTTCGCTCGGCGGAGCAACCATCTTTGCGACGATGCTCGCCAGCGCCTCCTACATCGCCGCGCCTGTCGCCGTCCGGATCGCGTTGCCCGAAGCGAATCCGGCGCTGTACTTGACCTCCTCGCTGGGCATCACTTTTCCCTTCAACTTGGCCATAGGCATCCCACTCTTCCATGAATTCGCCCGCTGGATCCAAAACGCCTGACGCACTTGCGACCGTCGAGCTCGAACGTGTGACGATCGTCGCCGAGGCCGTGCTCGAGAAACGGTTGCTGGAGCTGATCTCCGCCGCTGGCGCGCGTGGCTGGACGATCGGCGATGTGCGCGGCGAAGGCTCGCGCGGCGTGCGCGCCGGGGAATGGCAGGGCAACGTGAAGATCGAGACGCTTGTCTCCGGCGCAAGTGCGGAGCGCATCTTGACCGAGCTGGCGCGCGAGTATTTTCCGCGCTTCGCGGTCGTCGCCTACATCGATCGTGTGCGCGTCGTGCGCGGCGACAAATACGTCTGACGCCGTCAGTTCGGCGGATCGCGGAACAGGCGCTTTCTCGCCGCTTCACAAATCGCCACCACCGCCGGATTCTTGAGACGCCGCTCGACCGAGATGGCATAGAAGCGCTCGCGCACTTCGGGCAGACGCCCGACGACTTCGACCCCGTGCTGGCGACGCACGTCATCCTCGATGGCGCTGGGTACGGGGAATAGGCCAAGACCGTCCTGTCCAAAGACCTTGAGCAGGGCGCTGTCCTCGAACTCGGCAACCAAGCGTGGACGCAGGCCATGCTGGTCGAAAAACTGCTCGAGTGCGCGGCGCAAATTCGACCCCTCGGTCGGCAGAAGCATAGGCGCGCCATCCAGCGAGCGCGGAAAGTTGCGGCGGTGGCGCGCGGCAAGATCCTTGCTGGCAAAAATCGTGACGCCGCATTCGCCGAGCACGTGGTGGAAGGCGCGCACGGAACTGCTCGGCGGAACGGCTGCATCGGAGAGCACGAGATCCAGATTGTGAGCCGCGAGTTCAGCGAGCAGTCTTTCGGTTTGATCCTCGAGGCAGACCAGTCGCACGGGGGGCAAGCCCTTCAGCGAAAGCGCGGGTTCGAGCAAGCGACGCGCGATGAGTTTGGGAATGGCCTGCGTCACTCCGACGACCAGGCGCAGCGGCCCGACCCCGGGCCGGCCTTTGATCGTGTCGAGCAATTCGTGACCCAGGCCGAAGATCTCATCGGCGTAGCGATAGGCGATCTGCCCGACTTCGGTCGGCACGAGCCGCCGGCCCTTTTTCTCGAGCAACTTCTCGCCCAGCGCGCGCTCGAGTTGCTTGATCTGTGTGCTGACCGTGGGGTGCGAAAGATGCAGTTTTTCCGCAGCACGGGCCACACCACCCTCGCGCACGACCAACCAAAAATAGAGCAAGTGGTGGTAGTTGAGCCATTCCATGCGACGTGCAATATGCGGGCGGAAGGACAATGGCGCGAAGGAAAACGCTCTGCCCAGCGCTCGGGGTCGCGACTGGCTTCCAGAGCTGCCCCGAAATCCCTGCGGAGCCTGCTCGACTCGACGAGCGACGGCAAACTGCCGCCCGCGAGCACCGACGAGCCAGCGGGGAGCGCGAGCGGGACTGCCCCGCATGATTGTGCTCGCTTTGCGCTAGTGGCAAAGCCCGCTTGGACTTGCGGCGATCCAGCTGCGGCCCACGCAGAAACCGCCACAACTCAAGGCAGGGTTTGCCGCTAGCGAGAATCGAGCACAATCATGCGGGGCAGTATCGCGCGAGCTCCTGGGCCGGCCCCGAGGGGGATTGCCGTGATCTCCCCAACGGCCGGATTGCGTGTTCTGAGTGGCCCTCCAGACACACGAAGGCACAGCCATGCACGACTCACGCTTCATTAAACTGGACCTCGTCACCGCGAACGCCCGGTCGCTCAACGGGAGCATTTCCGTGCTGTTCGGCGACGGACTGGGCAGCTTCGCGCCGCCGCTGAGTTTCGCGGCCGGCGATACGCCCATCGCGGTCGCCATCGGCGACCTCAACGCTGGGGCCGCGACAACGGCTTTGCCGCCCCGAACAACGCGCAACTGTCGAACGGCCTGCAATTCGTGGTCGGCAGCTGAACGAGATCGCCAAAGTCGAGCCGACCGCGTAGAACGGCGGAATGCGCATCCTCTCCTGGAACGTCAACGGCATCCGTGCCTGCGAGGCGAAGGGCTTTTCGAAGTGGCTGACGGCATCGAAGGCTGACGTCGTCGCCGTCCAGGAGGTCCGCGCAAGGCCGGAGCAGATTCCGGAGTCGCTGCGCGGTCCCAGGGATCTCCACGTTCACATCGTCGCAGCGAAGAAACCCGGATACAGCGGCGTCGCGCTCTTTTCGCGGCGCGCTCCCGACGAAGTCGAGACCAGTCTTGGCGAGCCGCGTTTCGACGATGAGGGCCGCTTGCAGATCGCTCACTACGGCAAGCTGGTGGTCGCCAACGTCTACTTTCCCAATGGCAACGGGAAGGAGCGCGACAACAGCCGCATCCCGTACAAACTCGCTTTCTATCGCGCGCTGTTCGAGCGCGTGGAAAAGCTGCGCCGCGGAAGGAAACGCGTCCTGGTGCTCGGCGATTTCAACACGGCCCATCGCGAGATCGACATTGCGAGGCCCAAGGAGAATGTCGGCACGAGCGGTTTCACGCCGATCGAGCGCGAGGAAATGGATCGCTGGATCGACGCCGGTTGGATCGACACGTTCCGCCACTTCGAGAGCGGCCCCGGACATTATTCGTGGTGGTCGCAGCGCTTCGGAGTCAGGTCCAAGAACATCGGCTGGCGCATCGACTACGTGCTCGCGTCGAAGAACGCGGCCGAATTCTTGAAAGCCGGATTCATCCACCCGCACATCACCGGGTCGGACCATTGCCCGGTCGGCGTCGATGTCGACGACAGCATCGTCGGATAGGTACGGTTTCGCACACTTGATTCGCGCCGATCTTCAGGGGCGTGCCGATAGGCCCTCTTTCACCCGCGGAGGGACCTTGCAGCTCAGACCGGGCTGCGGCCCCGACCGCCCCACGTGGCTGTGCATGATTCGCGCTCGAGGCGCACCGCGCCACGGCTCACGGAGTGCGCACGACGACGATCAGATCGCCACGGCTCACCCGCCCATCCTGCACGACCGTGCACAGGACTCCGCGGCCGCGGCGTCCGACGCGATTGGCGCGCGCGATGCGCTTCGCGGCCGTGGCGCCGAAACGCTCGACGAACTTCTTGCAAGGTCGGTGCGGTGTCTCGGAGACCCGCAGCTTCACCGTGCCGATTTCGAGCAGCGTGCCGGCGGGCAAGTTCTCTTCGGAGAGATCGAGGTCAACTTGCAGATTGTCGCCCGAGAGCGCCATGCGCGACTCGTCGCCCTCGCACACGGCGCGCAGGACGTGCACGTTCATCAGCGCGACTTCGTTGCCGGGCTCGCTGTGCGGATGCGCGTGCCACGCATCCCCCACCACGCCGCGGCCGACGAGCAGGTCGACCGCAGCTGGCGTCGCGCGTTGTCCAGGGCCCGTGCGCTGCACCAGGCCGTGAACGCTGCCGCGATCCTTGGGCGAACGCGGCAGCGCGTCGAACCACGAATCGAAGCGCCAGGAAAAGTCGATCACGACAGCTAGGCGCTACGGCGCGCGCTCAGCGCCTATTCTTCGCAGTCTGTGCGCTGAGCTCCGCGTTCTGCTGCGCGACCAGCGCCTCGATCTCGCGGTCGAGGCTCACGAACTGCTTGCTGGGCTCTTGCGCCGGTGCAGTCTCTGCCGGCTTCGGGGCGGTGCGGTGCGAGCCGCAGGAGTTCGGACAGCAAGCCAGCAAGGCGAGGAAGGAGAAATGCTTCATGTGGATCCGTGCCTCAGGAAAGTGCGCGCAACCGCTCGAGCACGCGACGCGCCGCGCCGGAGTCGATCGACTCGCAGGCGAGCGACACGCCATCGGCAATAGTATGCGCTCGACCGTTCGCTTTGAGGATCAAGGCCGCGCCCAGGACCGTCGCACTGCGCGCCGGGCCTGTTTCGCCGCACAGGACGGAGCGCGTCACGTCGCCGCAGGCCTGGACCAAGAGCGGATTGTCGCCGGTGCCATATCCCTCATCGGGCGGTCCGAACATCTGCAGATCCGGTTCGTGCTCCTCGCTCAGTCCGAAATCGCCGGGTTCGATCGAGAGCGGAACCTGGTGCGAGCCCGACAGCTCGATCCCGCGCGTGCGCCGCGTCAGGTAAGGAATCACTCCGCCCTCCGCGCCTTGGATGGCGATGCCGCGCGTGTGACCCAGATTGGCGAGCACCTCGACGGCGACACCGAGCACCGGGCCTGCCTGCGCGCCGGTGATGATCGCCGCGTTCTCTGGTGCGATCAGTTTTTCGATGGTCGCCAGCGGCGTGCGCACGCCGATCTCGCCGCGCACGCGGCGCAGGCCCATCAGGCCCGGCAACATCCCCGAGGCGGACACGACCGCGAAGCCGGCTTCGCAAACCCAACGTTCCGCCTGCGCGGGATCCCAGGTCATTGAAAGACCCATTGCCTCGAGGACACTGGCCGCTGTCAGCCCGCGCTTGGGCGGCACGCAGCGGTCGGAAACGATCAGGACCTTCACTCCGGCGCCCGCCGCGACGAGTCCGGCCGCTGTCTCGAGCGGCGGCTGATGGTCGAAGCCATCGTGCGGCGGCGAGAGCACGACGAGGTCCTCCATCCCGCGGCAGGGGATCGTCGCGAGCGCTCGCGCTGCCTGGGCGAAGGCCGTCAGCTCGTCGACCGTGACGCCTTTCCAGCGCAACGCGATCAGGAAGGCGCCGACCTGGATCTCGCTCTGGCCGCCAGAGCAGATCAACTCGAAAGCCCGGTAGGCCTCTTCGTGGCTCAGGTTGCGCCCGTCGCGCCTGGCGGAACCGAGCAGACGCATCAGGTCGCGCAGGATCATGCTGAACGGGGGCCCATCGCGGCTTGGAGGGCGCCCCAAACCATTGTGGGGGCCGAAGTTACCCTAGCGACTGCGAGGGCACGACACAATCGCGGCCGAGGTAGTTAGGGCGTTGTTAGGAGTTTCAGGCCGGAATGCCTAAGTGCTCTGCAGCATGAGAGTTACGTCGCTCAACGGCCCCGGAGAGACCGTGGAGAACGTGCTCCCGCCTCAGCCGCCGACTTCGCCGCCCGAGCCTTCGTCGCCGCCGGTTTCCTTGGGGGGCTCCTCGGGCTTCTTCTCGGGCGGAGTCTCGCCGCCGCCAGGCTTCTTCTCTTCCGGCGGCTTCGCCTCCTCGGGCTTCGCGCCGTCTTTCGGTGCGTCGACTTTCGGTGCCGCGTTCGGATCGACCTCTTCGCCGGCATCGACGCGCGTTTCCGGCGCCATGCTCGCCGTCGTGCGCGGACGGATGTGCGCGAACCACAGCTCGGCTTCCTTGTCGTAAACCTGCTTGCCATCGACGATCGCGTACTGGACGAAGGTCTGGTAGTGCAAGAGATCGCCGTCCATCACCAGGAGATCGCAGTCCTTGCCGACCTCGATCGTCCCGACGCGATGGTCAACGCCGAGGATGCGCGCCGGCACGATCGTGATCGCGGCGATGGCGGCCGCCTGTGGCAAACCGCCGCGCACGGCGAAGCCGGCTTCGATCGGCAAATGGATGATGTCGCGGCCGGCGATTCCGCCGAGGTCGACACCGCGGGTCGCGGGGATGATCGCCACCTGCACGCCATGG
The DNA here is from genome assembly GCA_031388685.1 of Planctomycetota bacterium. GTDB lineage: Bacteria > Planctomycetota > UBA1135 > UBA1135 > JADJQU01. Next base: position 3,216 of record JANMRV010000221.1, on the reverse strand, counting down.
GCGTGGAGGATCGCGGCGTTCTCGATGCTCGAGCCGCCGGGGCGCACGAGCGCCTCGCTCTTGTCGTCACGGTTGCGCGGCGTGAGCACCGCGAAGGCCCCGGCGCGACCGAGTTCGTCGGCCACCGTCCAGCCTTCCTCGCATCCGTCGATCACCGGGCGGAAGCCGTACTTCTGCGCCAGCCGCGCGATGGCGATCAGGTCCTCGCGACCGTCGGCGTTGAAACGCGCCATCGTCTCGCCCTTGAGCACGGCGAGCAGCGCACTGTCGACGCCCTTCTTGGCCGGCTCCTTGAGGTCCTTGTTGCTCGCTTTCTTCGCTTCGTACTCGCGGAATTCGCGCAGGTACTTCGCGGTGACGTCGAGCTTCTCGACCAGGTTGCGTTTGCTGGAGGGATTGTTGGTCGAATACGTCAGCGTGGTGGAAAACTTGTCGCGCAACACGACGCCCTTGATCTCGCCGCGCTTGAGCTTCGCCGCGACGCTGCCAATGCCGGTCGACGTGATTCCCGACGCGAGGCCGAGCAGCATGCGCGAGTTGAACGGATCGACGGTGTCCTCGAGTTCCGCGCTCGAACCGCCGAGCAGGCCCGACGACGCCACCGCGACCAGGCCCGGGTAGACGCGCATGCCCTTGGCGTCGAGCACCTTCGCGCCCTCGGGGATGTCGACTTCGCTCGCGATCTTGACGATCACGCCGTTCTTGGCGAGCACGGTCATGCCGCGCAGCAAAGAACCGGTTCCGGTGAAGACGTCGCCATTGGTGACGGCGAACCACTCTTCCTTCTCTTCCTTCTTCTTCTCCTCAGCGGGCTTTTCGCCTTCCTTGGGCGCGGCCGCGGGTTCCTGGAGGAACGCGGCGTTCGCATTCGGAGCGAGCAGGGCGGTGAACGAACACAGGGCGAGTGCGCTCGCCGGAATTTGCAGCAGTTTTCGCAGCATGAAATTGCTCATTGCGCCACCTCGCCGAACACGATCCGTCCCTCGAGCATCACCGCCATGATCTTGGTCCCGGGTTCGAACGGATCGCCATTCAGGAACACCATGTTGGCGTCCTTGTTCTTGTCCAGGCTGCCTAGGCGCGCGCCGACGCCCATCAGTTCAGCCGGCTCGAGCGTCAGGGCGCGCAGCGCGATCTCGCGCGGCAAGCCCTGCGCGACGACTTCACCGACGTTGCGCAACCAGGTCTTGTGCGCCGTGAGCGTGTCGCCGCGCGGCAGGAAGACGATCTTCGATCCAGCGGCGGAAAACTCCTGGGCCAGATTGCGCATGCGCATCGTGCCCGGCGTCAGCGTGATCTCGGGCTCCATCACGATGCGGCACTTGCGCTCGCCGATCTGCTTCTCGACTTCGTAAATGTCGATCTCGCGCGTCATCGGGATGCGCAGATCGAAGCTGAGCTTGCGCTCGCCGATCGCGTCCATCAGGTGCAGAAAGTCGGCGGCCTGGCCGATGCTGATCAGCGCGTTCAGCTTGCCGTTGACGATATCGAGGAACGGCTTGACCTTGTCGTCGGGCTCGGCCGGAACGTAGGCCTTCTTGGCCTTGTCGTCCTTCTTCTCTTCCTTCTTCTCGCCGTCCTGGGCAGGCGCCTTTTCGTCCGGCTTCTTCTCTTCCGGCTTGGCCTCGGGCTTCTTGCCGGAGGCCTCCTTGTCGAATTTCTCCTTGGCCTTCTTTTCCTTCTCGAGGTACTCGTCGACCTTGGCGAAGGCGTCCTTCACCATCTTCTTGGAGCGCGAGTCGGAGCGGAAATAGACCTTCAGGTACGCATCGCGCGCGACCAGCATCGCTTCGGCAGTGTCCGGGCCGGGACGCACGACGACGGCGCGGCCGGGCACGGCGCGGCCGGCGGGGTAAAGGCCGAGCGTGGTGACACCGTACTCGAGCAACTTGTCGTAGTCCTCGCCGGTCGGATAGAGATCGTCGAAGGCGCTGATCTGCGGGTTGAACTCGTCGCCGGCGCGGCTGTCGAGTCCGATGCGCGAGTAAGGATTGACCAGGCCCGGCATCGCGATCCACGACTCGAGGTCGATGACCCGGATTCCCCGTTCGATCGGCAGGTCCTGACCGATGGTCACGATCTTGCCGTCCTCGACCAGGATCACGGCGTGTTCGATGACACCGTGCGAGACGGTCTCGGCTCGGCCGACCTTGATGGCGACGAGATCGGGAAGCGCCGCGGCGCTGCACAGCGCGGGGAAGGCGGCCAGGACGATTGCGTTGAGAGTCTTCATGATTCGTTGGGAGCTAGAACACCTGTCCGTCGCGCGCGCTGTCGTATTCGATTCGTCCGTCGATCCACACGACTTCGACCGCGGCACGCGGATCGAGCGGGTTGCCCTGACGCACGACCAGGTCGGCGTCCTTGCCGGGCTCGAGGCTGCCGACGCGGTCTTCGATGCCGAACGCGATCGCCGGGTGAATCGTCATCGCGCGCAACATCGTGTAGCCGTCGGCGCCGTAGCGCGCGCTCATCGCGGCCTGCAGGAACAATTCCTCCTCGGGCACGACGGGCGAGTCTGTGTTGATCGAGACCAGCGGCACGCCGACCTCGATGTATTCGGCGCTGATGCCGGTGATGCGTCCATTGCGCGACGACGAGTACTCGATCGTGCGCGGACCGTTGTTCGAGGGCATGCCCATCTTCGCGATGTAGGGAGCGACCTTCCACGCGTCGAAGCAGCCGTGCGAAAGTACCGAGCGCACCTTGTAGTGTCCGCGCCACATGCGCGCTGTGTTGGCGACGCCGTCGCTGCCGGCGGTGTGGATCAGGATCGGCAGCTCGCGTGCGTGCACCTTCATCAGGTTCTCGAGCTGTGGGTCGCGGCGGCCCTGCGCGTTGGCGGCGCGCGCCTTGTCGTTGATGTCCTCGAGGATCCACGCGAGGCCCGCGCGCGATACGCCGAGGTCGCCGGCGCCACGCTGCGGATTCGAATCCTGCGCGACCTTGATGCCGCCCGGATCGTGCAGCACGCCGCTTTCATAGCTGTCGTGCAGCTTGGGTTTGTAGAGCACGCCGACCCCGCCCATGCTCGTGCCGCTGCCGGGGATGCCGAACAGCGTGGTCACGCCGCCGGCGATCGCGCGCGCGATCATCGGATTGCCGGGGATGACCGTCGCCGAAGCGCGGAACTCCGGGTTGACCGGCAAGACCATGTCATTGATGTCGCCGAATCCGTTGGCATGGATGTGCGTGTGCAGGTCGACGAGGCCGGGG
>JANMRV010000182.1:0-4707 GCA_031388685.1 Planctomycetota bacterium | reverse complement strand
CTTTCGCGATGAACAGCGACGCCTTCCACATCCAGCACCGCGCCGACGGCGTGGCCCATCTAGCTGCCGCGCACTTTGTGCCCGACCAGCGGCCAGAGCATCCAGCTCCGCTCGGGCGTAGGCGTGTTCAGATGGTCCACGCTCCATTGGAAGAAGGGCCAGAGGAAGAACTTCTTGTCGTAGCGGCCCGCGTGCCGAAGGCGCCCGAAAATGGGCCAGAGCCGATAGCTCGTCCCATGCGGGCCGTAGGTCCAGTTGAAAATCGGCCACAGGAAACTGATCGAATTCTGCCCGTCCCGGACGGTGCGCAGGTAGAGCGGGAAGAGCGCGAACTCGATCCGATCGAAGGTCACGAACTTTTCGAGCACGCCGCCGAAGGGGAAGACGGCGCGCGTGACTCGAGCGGTGTTGTCCTCGGCCCAATACGTCAGCGGCAGCGTGATCAGGCTCCACTTGGGGTGGCCCTCTGGATCGATCGAACGCTCGAAGCGCACGATCGGCAGCAGACGCCACATCGAGTCGAAGGCGTGCACGCGACGTTTGCCCAGCGGTACGAGGAAACCCGCGTCGCGATCGCCGTTTTCCTCGATGGATTCCTTCACGAACGGCCGCAGGGCCCATTCGCGCAGCGGCCCTTCGATCGTGCGATGCCGAGTGCGCACGATGCCGGCCAGGGCTTCGACCTCGCGGCCTCCGCCGGCGGTCCGGATGTGCGTCCACAACGGTGCGAGCGCGACGTCCTTCCGTGTGCTGGTGCAAGCCGTGTTCGCAGCCGCAAGGAAGAGCAGGAGGCCGAGCGCGACGCGGCGCGCCATGCTTCGGCGCAGCCACGTTCCCAGGCGCGTTCGGGAGACGTGGGAGTTCGCAAGCATCGGTTCGCGCGCGATTGTCGAACTCGCGAGCGCCGATGCAAGGGTGAGACCACGTCAGGTACCCGACCAGCTTGCCTTTTCGCCGTGTAGACGCGCCCGGCGCGTATACGGGGGAAAGGCAGGCTAGTCGGGTACCTGACGTGGTATTGCGCGGTTTCGCGGGTTTGCGAGGTCACGTGACAAGGGCGTACCTTTCTGGAATAAGCCAAGCTCCGCAGCGCGATCTTTTTCGCCAGATCCTCAGCATTGCGACCAGCGGGCTTTTGATCGTGCTCTCGATCTGGATCCTGGAGGTTTTCTTGCCGGCCATGCTCTGGGCCAGCGTGATTGCCCTCGTCACCAGGCGGCTGATGCTTTCGGTGCAGCCTCGGCTGTGGCGCCGGCGCTGGCTCGCGACACTGGTCATGTCGATCGGGCTCTCGAGCAAATTCGCGGACGACCTCAGCCCCTGATTGAGCGGGCGCGCTGTGTGCGCGCGGAGTTGCGAATCAAGCCGCGGAACCGTTGGAGGGCGAGACCTGGCCTGCGCAGCGCCCGTGCTAGCATCTTCGAATGGATGCGGTGCCGGGCGCCAAGGATTGCCTCGGGTTGCACTCGCGAGTCGGCCGTCGTTCCCGCTCCAAGTCAAGAAGTGCGCCAGTCCACTGTCGCGACCTTCGGCCCTGCGTCTGTCTGCTGGCCCTGGCAGCCTGCGGCACGGACGATCGACGCGCCATCGACGACAGCTGGAAGGAAGCGCTCAGGGCGGTTCGCACTCGAGAGCCGGCCGCGCCCGCGGAGGATGAGGAACTCGGCGCGCAGAATCGCGACTTGCGCCTGCGGGAGGCCATCCTGGAACCGAATCGCTGGAGCTATGGCCAGCTCGTGATGCAAGGCTACTTCGGTGTCGTGACCTACGACAATTTCCGGCGCACGGGCGGGGCAGGTCCCGACCTTGCCACCGATGGAGACGAGAGTTTTCCGACGATCGGTGGCGGCTGGATGTGGAAACTGGCCGGCGAGCGAGTCGACTTCGGCCTCGAAGGCATGCTGTCTTTCTCCGGACGCAGCAACGTCGTGGCCTTCTCATCCGATTCCAGCGGCGCGACCCTGCTCCTGGACTTCGACTTGTCGATCTTTGAATTGTACGGCGGCCCGTTCGTCAACTATTTCATCGACGACAACTGGCGCGCCTACGCCGCGGCCGGCCCGCTGCTGCAATGGGCTGACTACGATCAATCCGACACCACGGTCGATGACAACAGCACCGGCTACGGTACCGGCGTTTATGTACGCGCCGGCTTCGAGCGTCGGATCTACACAGGCTCCTTACTTGGACTTGGCGTGCGCTGGACGAACTCGACCATCGACTTGGGCAACGACCTAGGCGACCTGCAACTCGACAGCACGCAGTTCATGTTCACGGTCACTGACGGTTTCTAACCCGTGACGATGTTGCGCGGTCAAGCTGCGCCGGAATGGCATGCCGTCGGCGGGCTTGGGCGTGACTTATTCGCCGGTCGTCGTTCACTCCTGGCGCGCACTCGGCCCCGACAGCGATTTTCTGAACGGGCTCTACTATCAGGGGCGAGCGAGAAAGATGTGCGTCGCCGGCTGCCCGCGCACATGGCCTACCATATGCTCTTCGGCTTCAAGGGCGAATCCGGGGACGGCGTTGTTCCGATCGCGAGTCACCTTCGCGGCGAGGCGCAGGAGGAAGCTCGCTCGATTCGTGGATTCGACGAGGATCACACAGCATCCTGCGCAGCAAGGCGGCCGCGGCGCACCTGAACAAGATGCATTCGTCGATCGATGGCGTGGCTTCAAACCGAGATCGTCCCTGAGAGCGCATGGATGGCCGGCGCAGGTGCAGGGCCAGGCTCTGGCTCGACTCTGCGGAGGTCCGTGAGGCTGTCGATCGGCCGCGCGGCCTCGGCCTGGGTCAGGCTGTTGGCGATTGGCTCGGCCGCGAACTTTGAATTTCGCATTGGACGCTTTTCGCGTCGTGAGCCTCCAAAGCTTTGTCGTGGACCAGATCTTGGCGAGCCGGTCGCCTGCGGGCACGAGCAGCTGTGCGTGCATTGAAAAGCCCGCGTAGTTCAGAGCAGCGCGAGTCGGGCACGATCGGTTTGCGGTCCGCGCGGCCCGGTGCGGGGCGCGCGACGAGAGGTTTGCCCTCGCTGGACAGTCGAACGCCAGCTTGGACAGAAGCTGCGCTGATCCGAGCGAGCAGCTCACGCTCGAAGGACTCGTCGTCACCGTCGGCCTCGCGCGGCAGCTGCCCCCTGTGCTCGAGAGGGCGCGTGGCCCGTCGCTGCCGCGCGCGTGTCAGATGTTCGACATCGCAGTCCTCGAGCGGCGACGTGGCGTGGAATTCCGGCGCAAACTCCGCCGGCGCACAGGTGGCGGAATTTTGCGTTGACACCTGCGCGCCGGGCGGGTGTATTGCGCGCATCGCCGTGCCGGTCGCCGCTCGAAGACGGCTGCGCCGCGGTTCGGACCCGTTCAACTCGGAATGAGCGAAAAGAGAATCAACGTCGCCATCGGCGGTCTGGGCCTCGGAGCGGAATGCATCATGCTCCGGCAAAAGCATGCTCACACCCATGGCCACGCCAGCTGCCGGCGCGACGAGGAAAAGCGCAACGCCGTCGGAGATAATTTCGGGGTCGAAGCACGCGACACAGATTTCCAGACGCGGCTGATGGACTGGAATGTCGACGACGTTCACGCCAGCTTGCCCATTTCCGATCACGCGTATGGGCCTGGTCGCGCTCGAGGCCGGCAAGCATGTCGCCCGCACGAAGCCGATGTCGATCAGCAACGCGGATTGCAATGGGATCGCCATGGCGCTGGTGGGGGACCGCGATCCGGTTTCGAACGCCAAGCAATCCGCGAACCGGACCGCCAGAGGTCGGCGCGCGCACGAATCGGCGCGCAAGGACAACGCGATCGTGAATCGGCCTTCCTTCACTTCCTGAGAAGCATCCAAACACCCAGCCCGACCCCAACCCAAACCCAACCGATCAAAAACCCATGAGCAACCTGCAAGTGAGCAACGACGCAATTGCGCCGAATGCTCGGCGACTATTGATTGCCGGATTCATGGCCATTTTTGCCGCCGGTGTCGGCTTCGCAATTCGCGGAGGCATCTTTGACAACTGGGGTGCTGAATACGGATTCACCGCCGGGCAACTAGGCGCGATTGGCGGCGCGGGCTTCTCTGGCTTTTGCTTCGGAATCATCATCGGCGGCGTCACTTGCGACAAGATCGGGTATGGCAAGCTCGTGATTCTCGCCTTCGCGCTGCACGTGCTCTCCGCGATCGTCACCTTCACCGCGGCCGGTGCGAGCGCCTACCAAAGCCTCTATTGGGGCATGTTCATTTTCGCCTACGCCAATGGCACGCTCGAAGCCGTGGCCAATCCGCTCGTCGCAACTCTCTACCCGAGCAACCGCACTCACTTCTTGAACATTCTGCACGCTAGCTGGCCCGCCGGGCTGGTGGTCGGCAGTGCCCTGGGCTGGTTCTTGGACGACATGATGAAGATGAGCTGGCAGATGCAGCTTTCACTCTACCTCATCCCCACACTTGCCTACGGGTTGATGTTCTTCGGCCAGCACATGCCCAAGTCCGAAGCGTCCAAGCAGGGCTTGAGTATCGGCGAAATGTTCAAAGACGTCGGCATCCTCGGCGCGCTGATTGTGTGCTATCTGCTCACCCTGTTTTGCCAGAGTGCGCTGGGACTCTCTGCCGGTGTCGCCTATGGAATCGGCGGCGTGTTGCTGATTGCCGTCTCGATAATGACGCGCTTCTCCCTCGGCTCCTTCCTGCTCTTCACGCTGTTCATCGCCCAAG
>JANMRV010000174.1:0-1074 GCA_031388685.1 Planctomycetota bacterium | reverse complement strand
CACAGGGCAAGCCCGTTCCCGGGGCCGACCTCATGTTTTCCTACGCTTCGGGCAACCACTCGGGATCCAGCGGGGCAAGTTGCAAGCAGGACGGCAGTTTCGAAATCCTCATCTATATGGAGGTGCCCGGCGATCTGATCGCGAACGACAAGGAGCATCGTTGGGGCGAAGCGCAGTTGCGCGACGTTCCGCCCGGCGCGCGCGACATCGTCCTGCAACTTTCCGATCCGAGCACGTTGCCTCACACTCGCCTGCGCGTGCACGGGCCGGACAACGAGGCCGTGCGCACGGCCGTGATTTCGAACCGCGTGGGCAGGCCGAGCAATTATTCGGAGAACAATCTGACTGCGACCGAAACGGAAGCGGGACTGTACGACGTGCAGATTCCCGTGGCCTCCTTCGGGCTGGTCGTCACAGCAGAGGGCTATCTCGACAGCGCCATGATCAAGCTCGAGGGCGCGAGTCCGCCTTCGGAACTGGACGTCGCGCTCGAACTCGCGCCCGTGCTGCGCGGCCGCGTGCTCGCCGCGGGAAAGGTCGTCGCCGGCGCGCAGGTCGAAGCGCGGCGTGAGGTGAAATACAACCTGACTTTCAACGGTTTTCCCTGCATCATGAACACGAGTGCGGACGCCACGAAGACCACGGACGCCTACGGGGCCTTCAGCCTGAATCTGCAGGGCAAGAGCTCGGTCTACCTGCGCTGCAGCGCCGCAGGATTCGGGCCGACGATCGTCGGTCCGATCCACGTCGACGGCGCGACGAGTCCGATCGACATCGAACTCGGCCCGGGCGGCGTGATCGAAGGCCGCGCGCGCGCGAAGGACGGCACGCCGCTGGTCGGCGCGATCGTCGGCATCACCAACGGCGACGCACACCCGCGCACGATGCGCTCGGGCCACGACGGCGTGTTCCGCTTCGACGGATTGGCCGAAGGGCAATGGCTCGTGCTCGAACGCGACGAGGAATTCCGCACGGATTGGACGAACACGAGTTCCAACGACGAGGAACGCAAGATCGAATGGAACTGCGAAGTCAGCTCGGGGCGCACGACCTTTCACGATCTCACGCTGGGGA
>JANMRV010000140.1:0-1707 GCA_031388685.1 Planctomycetota bacterium | reverse complement strand
TGCTGTCGAAAATCCGCCGGTAGGGTCCCGTCCCCCAGCAGGCGTTCGAGGTTGAGGTCTAACTCGTCGAGCTCGCCGTCGTCGGAAGCGAGTACCTCCTCGCTGCCTCTGGGGAGGACTGTGCCGACCTCTCGAGCTGCGACGTGCGCGCTGGCCGTGAGTTCCGTCAAGACGGCGCAGACGTGTTTGCACTCTCCACGATCGCCGTGCGCGGGACAACTGCACTCGTGCTCCCAGACTCGGCCCACCAGATCCAGATTGACGCTGTACTTGCGCGTGCCCCGCACCTCTGCCTCGACGTGGCTCGGAGCGCTGCGCACGATTCGCACACGACCGTGGCGTTGGTACTCGATTCCGCGCGCGCGCAGCGTGGCCGAGTGAGTGCGCAGAAGTTGTTCGAACGCTTGCATGCGGGAGGACTCGGCAGAGTGGATCAAGCCGGGCGCGGGAGGATACCCGCCCGAACGTTTACCGGCACGTCGCTTGTACCGAAGCTTTGTCGCGAATCGAGCCTTGCCACCCGCTCGACACGGACCGGCGCCAATCTATCCGATCTGCCATCCACTCCGGCCGCGCTCACCTGCGCAGAGGAGTCCGCGCAGACTACGGCCCGACGCTGAACTCCAAGCCGTCCGACAAGGTCGTGTTGTTCGGCGCCGCGATTCCAGGATCGCGACCCCAGACTTGCGCGTCGATCGTCGTTCCGGGCACGAGCAAATACGATTGCGGCGTCCCGCCGAGTGCGCCGTGCGCGAACGCGTTGAAGTCGATCGCGTAGACCCCCGAGCAGTCGTTCGGCGGGGGATTGCCGCCGGAGCCAATCCCCGTGCTGCGCCGAACCGGGGCATTCACGCAAAGCACGCCACCGCTGAACGGCGCACTGGCCCGACCGCTGTTTCCGTAGAGGACCAGACCGGGCTTGTTATTGAGGACGCTTGCCGCCCGAATCGTGAATCCCGACAGCGCGCTGGCGCTAGCGAGGCCGCTCGCTGCGATCGCCGGCGTGCAGCCCAGCGAGTTCAGCTTCGCGATGCAGTACACGGTCGTCGCCGGGCACGCGCCGGTGAATAGGCAATCGATCCACTCGGGATGATCTATGAACGGATTGCGATTCTGCTGGAAGCTCGCCACCACGTCGTTCTTGTGCCGTTCCCAGGCGTCGGGCGGATCCTGCAGACTCCACGTCAGCAACACGGACTTGATGCCCATGTAGGCGATGGCTTCGTTGTTGCCCGTGGCCGATGCCGCAATGAGTGCCTGGCTGTCGGTGACAATGAGGTCGGGCTCCGCGCAGCCCGTTCCGCCGTGTGTGCCGCCGGCGTAGCGCACGTCGGCATAGAGCATGGCGCGTGCGACGTCGCCACGTCGTTCGATCCACGTCTCGAAGTTGCTCAGCGTGTCCGACCCGTTGCTCCAATTCGAATTGCCTGGATAAATGCCGCTGCCACCGCCCGTTCCATTGTTGACGAGCGTCGTCAATTCCGTGCAGCCGCCGCAGAATCGATAGGGCGCGTTGCCGCGCGTGGCGTTGTAGGCGATGTCGCACAGGAACAGCATGTGGCAGTCGGTGTACGGATAGTTGCACGGCCCGTCGTTGGGGAATCCGTAGCTGTTCGGCCAGGTGTGTTCGCGGTTGTAGAAGTTGTTGCCGCCGGACTGCTTGACTAGGCTCTGATTCTTGTAGAGGTCGAGGATATTGGCCGGCTG
>JANMRV010000105.1:0-3356 GCA_031388685.1 Planctomycetota bacterium | reverse complement strand
CGTGAAGCCCGAGGTGAAGCCGGACGTGAAGCCCGAGGTGAAGCCGGACGTGAAGCCCGAGGTGAAGCCGGCCAATGCCGACATGGACGCGGCCATCACCGTGCTCATGGCGAAGCCCGAGGTCGCCGACGAGAACATTTCCATCCAACACATCCTGATCTCGTTCAAGGGCGCGCCGCGCATGCCGCCGACCGTCACCCGCAGCAAGGACGAAGCGAAGGCGCTGGCGGAGAAGGTCTACGCCGAAGTCGTCGCCGGCGGCGACTTCGATGCGCTCGTCAAGCAGCACACCAACGACAGCGCGCCCGGCATCTACCCGATGACCAAGGCCGGCCGGGCCGGCATGGTCAAGGGCTTCGGCGATGTCGGCTTCCGACTGAAGGTCGGCGAGATCGGCGTGGCACCGTGGGAGGCGACGGCAAGCCCGTTTGGGTGGCATATTATCAAGCGGGTGAAGTAGGGTCGGCGGTCGTTCCACGTACGGAGCCAGGCACCCTTCCAAACTGTTGCGGCGACGCAACGGCGCTGTGCGAGGCTCGGCCACGTCGAGGTCCACCGGTAACGGCGTTGTGAAAGCAACGGCGGCAACAGTTCGGAAAGGTGCCAGGCTCCTATTGGTTCAGGGAGGGCGTGCGCAGCACGAAGCCGTCGCGGGTGCGCGCGTGGTCGGAGGCGAGCGGCAGGCTTGCGCCGCGCAGCATGCCGCCGAAGCCGTATTTCGCGCGCAGGCTGTCGAGCGCGCGATCGACGGCGTGCTGGCGATCGGCGTGGCTGGCCTGACTGGCCCTGTCGAGCGCTCCGTCGGCCGCTTGCGCCTGCGGCGGCGATTGTGCGCCGCGATCCTTGCGCGGGTCGCTGAAAAGCTGGTTTTGCCGGCCATTTCTCGCGCTCAAGCCGTGCAGCGTGATGCCGATGCGCTTGACCAGCGCGCGCCGGCGGGGGAGGTGTCCGTACAGCGCGCGCGCGTGGCTGAGCAGCGCATCGGTCGAATCCGTCGCTTCGCTGAGCGCCACGCGTTTGGCGAGCGAAGCCGCCGCGCGGCCCGCCTCGTCGTCGGACTGAAATTCGCGCGTCGGCCGCGTGTCGACGTAGCGCACGCGCACTTCGAGCGAGCGCGCCGTCGCGCCGAGCACGCGCAGCCGATGGGCCGCTCGTTCGACGATGTAGGCCAGCATGGCTTCGATGTGTTCGCGCCGGCCCTCCTCGGGCTCGAAGGTGCTGTCGCGGCTCAGTGCCGCGGGAATCTTCAGCGCGAAACTTCCGTCGGCGCGCTGCACGAACGTTGCTTCGACCGCTTCGTGATCGATGCCGCGCGCGCGCTCCCAGAGCACCAAGCCCAGGCTGCCGAAACTGGCGAACAGGATTTCGCGCGAGACCAGGCGCAGATCGGCGACGCTGCGGATCGCGAAGCGTTCGAGCGCGGCGCCGATCGAATGGCCGACCCCGGGCAGGCTGTCGACCGGCAGGGCAGCGAGGAACGCCTGTTCGCCGCCAGGAAAGATTTCGGCGATGCCTCCGGGTTTGGCGAGCTTGCCCGCCATGCGCGCCAGCATGCGGCTGGTGCCGATGCCGATCGTCACCGGCAGATCGACCTCGCTCTGGATCGCGCGGCGCATGTCTTCCGCGGCGTCGAAGGCGCGCGGGTACAGGCGCGCGCAGGCGCTCAGGTCGACGAAAAAATCGTCGATCGACGCGACCTCGACCAGCGGCGAATAGCGCGCGAGCAAATGCGCCGTGCGTTCGCGCAAACGGTTGGCGGCTTGACTGTCGCCGCGGCGAAAAATGGCGCCCGGACAGCGGCGCGCCGCTTCGGCGAGCAGCATGCCCGGCCGCACGCCGAACGCGCGCGCCTCGTAGGAGCTGGACATCACCAGATTGCGCTCGCCGGGCATGCCCCCGATCACCAGCGGGCGGCCCTTGAGCTTTGGATGCATGGCCTGTTCCACCGAGGCCAGGAAGGCGTCGACGTCCAAATGGACGATGCGGCGCTGGCGTGCCCGCGGATCCTGAGGCCCTAGAGGATGGGAGGCCACGGTGGTGGGTGGGGCAGGAGGGAAGAATTCGCCCGAGCCGGCCCCCCGAGGATCCGGGGCCCCGAAAGTGGTGGTCGGACGGGGAGGAATCTCAGCCAGGGCCGGCGTCGGGCGAACTCTGGAATGAACCCTAACAGATACCTAATCCTGGTCAAGGGATTTTTCTGCCGCGCGGCTCAACTCCTGTCGTGGACCGTCGACAACCTTCAGCGAGGGAGGCGCGTCGCACTCGACTCCCAGCTTGGCTCCCCCCCGGAGGGTCCCCCCCCTCATCAACGACGCGCCTCCCCCCTTCCTTCCTCCGCGGCTCGCGAGGCTCTCAATACGCCAACGCCCGCGCCTGGACGAAGGAGTAGAAGAAGACCGAGTTGGGGTTGTGGGCGACGAGCTGGAGTTCCTGCTTCATGCCGTCGACGACGCTGGCCTTGACCTTGCCGGCCTTGAGCAGGCCCTCGGCGCCCGAGACCAAGAGGTCGCTCCAGTAGGCGATGAACTCCGCGCGCTCGCCTGGTTGGCGATTGTCGAGGTGGATCGTTTTCACTTCGGTCACGACGTCGCGATAGCCGAGCGCCTGCAGCAGATTGCCGAGTTTCGCGCCGACGAACGGATCGCCGCCGATCTCGAGCTGATAATCGTTGAACGCCATCCAGTACGAGAGCGTCTGCGGACTGTAGGGCTCGAGGAAAAAGCTCGCGTTCTGCACTTCGCTGACGACGATCGGCGCTCCCGAGCGCAACACGCGCCGCGTTTCCGAGAGCACGCGTGAAGGATCCTCGACGTGTTCGAGGATCCAGCACAGAAAGGCCGAATCGAAACTGTCGGCCGCGAAATCGAGCCGGGTTGCGTCGGCATTGACGAACTCGACGCGGCCCGCGCTCCAGGGAAGACCCGCGAGATGCCGCTTGGCCTGGGCCAGATTCGATTCGGAGCGATCAACACCGGTGATGTGCAGGTCGGGGAAGTGGCGCAACAGGATTTCCGTCTGCGCGCCGACGCCGCAGCCGACCTCGAGCAGGTTTTTCGCGCGCCGAAAAGGCAAACGGTCGTGTACGAGGTGCTCGGTCACCCGCGCCTGACGATAAAGGCGCTCCTGCTCCTCCTTGGTGAAACCGTGCAGATAACCCTGGGACTTCTTCTTCGGCGTGAGGCTGGATTTGGCCATGGACGGCAGTCTAGCCGCGTTGCGCGATATTCGAGATAAGCAGAAGTGCGCGCCGGAAGTAGGCTGGGCGTCTGATCCGATGACCTCACCACGAACCTTCAAGCTCGCCATGTTTCACCCTCGCCTGTCCGGGCAGCTCGCGCTTGCGATCGGCCTCCTGC
>JANMRV010000097.1:0-1307 GCA_031388685.1 Planctomycetota bacterium | reverse complement strand
AAATCGTCGAGCGCGCGCACGTCCATCTGGCCCATGCGATAAACGCGGCTGACGTGATCGAGCGCTGCGACCGGTGCGGCCTCGGTAGCAGGTATCACCGATGCCCGCCCGCGGTGCCGGTGTCCTTCTTCTCGTCCTTCGAAGAAGATCCCTTGGCTGCCTCGCTCGGCGCGGCGTCGTCGCCCTTGGATGTGCCGGCCTCTCCTGCGGGAGTCGCGCCATCGCCGGAGGGACGACGTCCACCACCCGCGCCGCGCTGACCACGGCCTTCACCGCCACCGGAGTTGCCGTTGAAGTTGCGGCCGCCGCCTTGCGCCCCGGTCCCGGCTGCGTCGCCCCCCGAGCCACCAGGGCCTGCGCCCTGACCGGCGCCGCGGTTGCCGCGCATGCCCTTCTGCATGGCACCGCTGGGATCAGCATCGCTCGCAGCCCCGGGAGCACCCGTAGCGCCGGGCATGCTGCCGCCGGCCGCAGGGTTGGGCATGCCCATCGGCGACGCTGCGCGCCCTTCGTCGGCGTTCGCGCCGGCCTGAAGCTGAAAACTTGCCGGCGGGGAGAGCAGCACGATCTGACCCTCGGTCAGGCCCTCGGTCACCTGCACGTGGCTGTCGTTGAAACGATCGGTCTTGACTTCGGCCACCGCGAATTTGCCGGCACCCTGATCGACGAAGGCGATGTTCTTGCCGAGGTGGCGGAAAATCGACTGCACGGGCACGTAGGTCGCATCGGCGATGTCGTCGACGCGAATCTCCACGGAGCAAGACATGCCCGGACGCATCTCATCATTGCCGTCGAAGATCTCGACGGTCGTCGTGTACAGGCGTGTGTTCGGGTTGGCGAACCAGCTGTTCTGATCGGGCAGCACCGCGACGCTCTTGATCGCGCCGTGGAACTGCGCGGAGGGAAGCGCATCGACGCGCACGTCGCACAAAAGCCCCGGACGAACTTGCTTGAGCACGGACTCGTGCAAGCTGACGGTGCCCATCATTACACCCTTGGTCGGGATCGTGATCAGCTCCTGGCGCTCGCGGACCTGCGTGCCTTCCTGGATCGGCTGGGCCTGGCCCATGCCGCGGCCTTCTTCCTGCTTGGCGTAGATGACCATCCCCTCCCTGGGCGCGTACAGCTTGGCTTTGCCGATTTGCGCGTCGAGCTTGGCAAGTTTCTCCTTTTCGATCTTGAGCTTGGCCTCGTTGGTCAGCTTGTCGGACTCGAAGTCCACCAAGCGCGCCTTGGCCTGTAGTTGCACGCGCTCGAGCGTGCGCACGCTCTCGGCGAGATCGGCTTCGAGCTTATCGGTGTCGCGC
>JANMRV010000036.1:0-5471 GCA_031388685.1 Planctomycetota bacterium | reverse complement strand
AACCCGAGCAGGTACAAGGTCCCGCAAATCGCGCTGCCGGCGAGCGGCAAGGCCGGAATGGCCCACAACCACATTTGATCGGTCATGGACTAGCCCTCCATCTCTTGCACGGAGTCGGCGTCAGTTGTCTGGCGCAATCGGAACAAGGCGATGATCAGCGCCAGGCCGACGGCTGCTTCGGCCGCCGCCACGGCGATCACGAAGATCGCGAACACGGGGCCGACCAGGTTGACGTGATCCGGCGTCGAATGCTGCCGGCTGGCGGCGAGGAAGGTCAGGTTCGCCGCGTTGAGCATCAGTTCGATGCACATCAGGACCACGATCACGTTGCGGCGGATCAAGAATCCGAGCACGCCGATCGCGAACAGCGCGGCGGCCAGGAAAAGCAGATGTTCTGTCGGGACTTGCATCAGACCTGACTCCCAGCGCGACCGCGGCGTTGACGTTTCGCGAGCACGAGCACCGCGACCATGGTCGCGAGCAGCAGCACGGACATCGCTTCGAAGGGCAGGCTGTAGCGGCCGAACAGTTCAGCGGCGAGCCCGCTGAAGCCGTCGATGCCCTCGGGCACTTCCTGGACCGCGCTCAGATTCAGCGCGCCGGCCGTGGTCGCGATCAAGAGCGCAAGTCCGATCGCGATCGCGATCGCGGCGCCGATCTTGGCCGCCGTGCTGTGCAGGAACACCGCGGCGCCCTCGGCGCGCGCGCTGATGTCGCCCAGGTTGAGCAGCATGATCACGAACAGGAAAAGCACCAGGATCGCGCCGGCGTAGACCAGGATCTGCGCGGCGGCCATGAACTGGAAACCCGCCAGCAGGTACACGACCGACAGGCAGAAGAACGTGCCCAAGAGACTGAGCACGCTCATCATCGGACTCTTGGCCAGGATCACGCCCAGCGCGAAGAGCACCGCAAACGCGCTTAGCGCGTAGAAGAAGACTTCCGCCATCGGTTGTTCAGTCGGTAGACGTAGTCGATGCGCTTCTGAAGCGCGGACTTGGGACGCTTGAGCTTGTTGATGTCGTAGACCAGCGCCGAGCGCGTGTAGTCGGCGAGCTCGAGCTCGTTCGACATGAAGATCGCGTCCTTCGGGCAGGCCTCCTCGCAGAATCCACACAGGATGCAGCGCAGCATGTCGATGTCGAAGCGCACGGGCTCGCGTTCGATCGTGCGGTCGGTCTCGCCGCCGTCGATCGTGATCGCGTACGCGGGGCAGGCGATCTCGCACATGCCGCACGAGACGCAGGCGATGTTGCCGTCGTCCTTGACCACCAGACGCGGCTGCCCGCGCGTGACTTCGTTCGTGGGCAGCGGCTCTTCGGGATACTGGCGCGTGATCTTCTTCTCGAAGAGCTTGCGGAACGTGATCGAGAGCCCGCGAGCGATCTCGGGCAGATAGAGCTTTTCGCGCAGCGAAAGCTCCTTGCGGCGAACGATCACCATAGGTCGACTCCGAAGGAAACGGCCGCGCCGGTCAGGAACAGATTTGCGAGCGCCAGCGGCAAGAACACCTTCCAGCCCAGGCCCATCAACTGGTCGAAGCGGAAGCGCGGCAGGGTCCAGCGCACCCAGAGATAAAGGAAAAGGAACAGCGAGGTCTTCGCCAGGAAAGCGACGACGCAGAAGTACCAGGGCGCGTCGGCCCAAAAGGGGACTTTGTAGCCGCCGAGGAAGAGCGTGGTCCACAGGCAGGCCATCACGACCATCGCGCAGTACTCGCCCAGCGCGAACAGCGCGAAGCGCATCGAGCTGTACTCGGTGTGAAAACCGCTGACCAGCTCTGGCTCGCACTCGGCGAAATCGAATGGGTGGCGGTTGGTCTCGGCGAAGGCCGCGATGCTGAACAGGATGAAGGCCAGCGGCTGGTGGAAAATGTTCCACTCGAAGAAATCCGGCTGCGCCTCGACCACGCCGCGCAGCGAGAGCGTTCCTGAGATCGCTACGACGGCCAGGATCGAGAGGATCAAGGTCAACTCGTAGCTGATCATCTGCGCCGAAGCGCGCAATCCGCCGAGCAGCGAAAACTTCGAGTTCGAAGCCCAGCCGCCGAGGATCACGCCGTAGATCGCAAGTCCGCCGATCGAGAGCAGGTACATCAGGCCGATGTCCAAGTCGGTCACGCCGAAGTTGGTGGACTCGAAGGGCCCAAAGGGCAGCGGGATCGCCGGTCCGAACGGGATCACGGCGATCGTCAGCATCGCCGGAATCGCCGCGACCGCCGGCGCGAAGCGGAACAGCCACTTGTTGGCGCCGTCTGGGGTCAGCGACTCCTTGAAGAAAAACTTCACGCCGTCCGCGATCGGTTGCAACAGGCCCCAGGGCCCGACGCGGTTGGGGCCGTGGCGGTATTGCATCCAGGCCGAGACTTTTCGCTCCGCGAGCGTCATCCCGGCGGCGGTGCCGAGCAGGCCGCCATAGATGACATTGCACTTGACGAACCAGATAAGGACATTCCACAGCATCGGAGTCATCGGGCGTTCGCTCCGCTCGTCGCCAAGAAGCCGCAGAGTGTGTCGAGCGTGCGCGTCAGCGGTTCGACGCCCGCCGGCGCGGCGCGGGCGATCGCGAGCTTGCCCACGTGACCGTCGACGTTGACCCAGTGGCCGATCTTTTCGACTTGCTCGGGTACTCCGACGCAGACGTCGGCGCTGTTGCCTTCGAGCGCGTGTGTGTCGAAGGTCACGATGGACGCGCCTTCGATCGTCGCGAGTTCAGCACGGCCGCACAACTCGATCACGCGTTCGCCGGCCAGCACGCTTGCGCCCGCCGTGGAGACACGCGCGCGCGCCGCTTCGGCGGAGACCGCTTCGAAGCCCAGCTCAACGAGCCCGCGCCGATTCGGGCAAGGATCGCCGGTGTTGAGCAGCGTGTCCTTCAAGCCGCTGGACGCAGGCGAGACGAATTGCGGCTTCGCGCCGAGGCGCTTGGCCAGAGCCGCGAAGCTCTTGGCTTCTTCGACGGTCATGAACGGCGAGGCAATGGCGGCGACGCCGGACTTCGCGCGCAAACTCTCCGCCGCCTGGGCCAAGGCGTCGGCGACGCTCGCGATTTCAAGTCCCTTGGAGGTGCGCCGCGCTGCGGGCACCAATCGTTCGGTCGCATTGTGGCGCTCGGCCGAAAAACGGCCCGTGTCGCACATCCACCATTGATTGACCGCGGCGTCGTAGCGCGGGCGGAAGCGCTTGACGTCCTTGGTGCGCAGCACTTCGACGCTGATTGCGCAGCCGCGGCTGCATTCGGCGCAAGTCGAGAGCGACTTTTTCAGGTTCCAGACGCGCGCCTGGAAGCGGAAGTTCTTGAGCGTCAGCGCTCCGACCGGGCAGACGTCGGCCAGGTTGCCCTGGTAGTTGCCCTTGAGCGGCCGATCCATGAACGTCGCGATCATCGAACGCGAACCGAGATCGACGACGGCGAGTTGCGGCGTCTTCGGGATCTCTTCCATGAAGCGCACGCAGCGCGAGCACAGGATGCAGCGCTCTTCGTCGAGCACGATCACGTCGCCGAGCGACTTGCGCTTCTCGAGTTTGCGGCGCGGCTCGTTCGTGTGGCCTTCGCCTTGGCCTTCGGCGAAGGCGTAGTCCTGCAGATCGCACTGGCCGGCCTTGTCGCAGATCGGACAGTCGAGCGGGTGGTTCTTCAGCAGGAACTCGAGGCACTCGCGGCGCACTTCATGGGCTTTCGGTGCATCGGTGTTGACCAGCATGCCCTCCGCCACCGGCGTGCGGCAGGCGACGACGACGCGCGCGGGTCCCGTGCCCTGTTGCACTTCGACTTGGCAGATGCGACACGAACCCACCGGCGTCAGACCCGGGTGGTAGCAGTACATCGGCACATCCGCGCCGTTCTCGTGGCAGGCGTGGATGAGCGGCTTTTTCGGGTCGGCTTCGACCGCGCGTCCGTTGATGGTGATCTTGGTCACGGGCTAGTGGGCTGCGGCGTAAACGGGGCGATGGGTGCCCGCGGGCAGGAACGGACAGGCTTGTTTGTTGATGTGCTCTTCGAATTCGCCGCGGAAGTGCTGCACCGCGGCGAGCGTGGGAATCGCAGCCGCATCCGACAGCGCGCAGATCGTTTTCCCGGGCGCCATGCCGTGCGAAAGCGTCACGAGCATGTCGATGTCTTCGCTGCGGCCTTTGCCGACTTCGATGCGATGAAAAATCTGGTGCAGCCACTGCGTGCCTTCGCGGCACTGGCTGCACTGGCCGCAACTCTCGTGCTCGTAGAAGCGGGCAATGATTTCATGGGCGCGCACCATGCAGGTGTTCTCGTCCATCACGATCATCGCGGCGGTGCCGAGCATCGAGCCGGTCGCCTTGATCGCCTCGTGATCCATCGGCGTGTCGATGAACGACGCGGGCAGCACACCGGTCGACGAGCCGCCGGGGAAAAAGCCCTTGAGCTTCTTGTTCTTCCACATGCCGCCGCAGACGTCTTCGAGGATTTCGCGACAGCTGACGCCGAAGGGCAGCTCAAAGACGCCGGGGCGATTGACGTGGCCTGAAACGCCGACGAGCAGATTGCCCGTCGAAGTCTTCGTGCCCATCGATTTGAACCACTCGGCTCCGCGCAGCACGATGAACGGCGCGTTGAAGACCGTCTCGACGTTGTTGACCGTCGTCGGCTGGCCCCACAATCCGAACATCGCCGGGAAGGGCGGCTTGGGCCGCGGGTGGCCGCGCTTGCCCTCCAGCGATTCCATCAGCCCGGTTTCTTCGCCGCAGATGTAGGCGCCGGCGCCCTTGTGCATGAAGACTTCGCAGCTGAAGTCGCTGCCAAGAATCTTTTTGCCGACCAGGCCCGCCTTGCGCGCCTCTTCGACGGCCGCGGCGACGCGGTTGTAGGGATGGCGATATTCGCCGCGCACATAGATATAGATGGCCTGGGCGCGGATCGCGTAGGCGGCGACCAGGCAGCCTTCGAGGAATCCGTGCGGATCCAGCTCCATGAGCACGCGGTCCTTGCAGGTGCCCGGCTCGGATTCGTCGGCGTTGATCGCGAGATAGCGCGGCCGCAGGTCCTTGGTGTGATCGGGCATGAAGCTCCACTTCATGCCGGTGGAAAAGCCCGCGCCGCCGCGGCCGCGCAGACCGGAGTCCTTGACGACCGTGATGACCTGGGTCTGCGAGATGCCTTCCTTGAGGATCTTGCGCAGCGCTTCGTAGGCGCCGTGCTTTTGCGCCACGGCAAACGTGTGCGCATCGGCGATCTTGGCGCGGTCGAGCAGGTAGGTCGGATACTTGGTCATCGATCGCTCACTTCACGCCGCCGAGAATCTTGGCGATCTTGTCGGCCGTCAGGTCTTCGTGATAGACGCCGTCGAGATCGAACATCGGCGCATTGGCGCAGGCGCCCTGGCACTCCACGGTCGCGACTGTGAAGCGGCCGTCGGGCGACGTGCCGTGGGGTTGCGCGCCGGTGAGCTTGCAGACTTGCGGAAGGCAGGATTTGCACGGGCGGCACGGATGCTGGAG
>JANMRV010000013.1:0-3159 GCA_031388685.1 Planctomycetota bacterium | reverse complement strand
GTCAAGCGGTAGTGGCCGTGGTCGAAGTCGACCAGCGCGGATTCGCCCTTCTGCAGCTTGCCGGAAAGGATCGCTTCGGCGAGCAGGTTTTGGACGCGGCGTTGCAGGACGCGCTTGAGCGGGCGCGCGCCGAACTCGGGGTCGTAACCTTCGCGCGCGATTTCGTTGCGCGCGGCGGCCGTCAGTTCCAGGCCGATTTCCTGTTCGGCGAGAGTCTTCTGAATTCGCTTGAGTTGCACGCCCACGATGCTGGCGATCACCGCTGCCTCCAGCGGCTGGAACGTGATCACGTCATCGAGCCTGTTGAGGAACTCCAGCCGGAAGAAGTCGCGCAACTGCGCTTCGCTGCGCAGGTTCGAAGTCATGAACACGATTGTCTGCGAGAAGTCGACCGTGCGGCCGTGTCCGTCCGTCAAGCGTCCGTCATCGAGCAACTGCAGCAGGATGTGGAACACGTCCGGGTGCGCTTTCTCGACTTCATCGAGCAGCAGCACGCAGTGCGGTTTGCGTCGCACCGCTTCGGTCAACGCGCCGCCTTCGTCGTAACCGACATATCCCGGCGGAGCACCGACCAGGCGCGCGACCGAGTGCTTCTCCATGAACTCGCTCATGTCGACGCGGATCATCGAGTTTTCGTCGTCGAACAGGAACTCCGCGACCGCCTTGGCCGTTTCGGTCTTGCCGACCCCGGTGGGGCCGAGCATCAGGAACGAAGCCAATGGCCGCGTCGTCTCCTGCAATCCCGCGCGCGCGCGACGCACGGCTTGCGAAATCGTCTCCAAGGCCTGGTCCTGTCCGACCACGCGCGCGCGCAGCCGATCTTCCATGTGCATGAGTTTCTCGCGCTCGGTCTCGAGCAGACGCGTCACGGGAATCCCGGTCCAACGGCTGACCACCTTGGCGATCATCTCCGCGCCGACTTCCTCGGGCAGCAACGCGCCGTCCCTCTGCACATCCGCGAGCCGCGCAACGGCGGCTTTCACGTTGATCTCCGCCTGCGGCAGGTCTCCGTAGCGAATGGCACCGACGCGCGCGTAGTCGCCTTCACGCTCCTTGCGCTCGGCTTCGGAGCGCAGGCTTTCGATCAGCGTTTTTCCAGCGCGAATTGAGGTGATCAGGTCCTTTTCGCTCTGCCAACGCGCGCGCAGCGCAGTCTTGGATTCGCCCAGCTCGGCGAGCTCCATGGAAATGCCCGTGAGTCGCGCCGTGTTGTCCGAACTCTTCTCCTTCTCGATCGCCCCGCGCTCGATTTCGAGCTGGCGGATCTTGCGTTCGAGCTCATCGAGCTCCGGCGGCAGCGAGTCGATCGACATGCGCAACTGCGCCGCCGCTTCGTCCATCAAGTCGATGGCCTTGTCGGGCATGAAACGATCGGCGATGTGCCGATCCGCCAGGCGCGCCGCGGCGACCAGGGCCGCGTCGAGGATGCGCACGCCGTAGTGGACCTCGTAGCGCTCCTTCAAGCCGCGCAGGATCGCGATCGTGTCGTCGACCGAAGGCTCTCCGACGAGCACCGTCATGAATCGGCGCTCGAGCGCCTTGTCCTTCTCGACGTACTTGCGGTATTCGTCGAGCGTCGTCGCTCCGATGCAACGCAGATCGCCGCGCGCCAGGGCCGGCTTGAGCAGATTGGCCGCGTCGATCGCGCCCTCCGCGCCGCCCGCGCCGACCAGCGTGTGCAATTCGTCGATGAAAAGAATGATCTCGCCGCTGGCGGCCGTGACTTCCTTGAGCACGGCCTTGAGCCGCTCTTCGAATTCGCCGCGATACTTGGCGCCCGCGAGCAGTGCGCCGAGGTCGAGCGCCATGACCTTCTTCTTCTTGAGCCCTTCCGGCACATCGCCGGCGACGATGCGATTGGCCAGGCCCTCGACGATCGCGGTCTTGCCGACTCCAGGATCGCCGATCAACACCGGGTTGTTCTTGCGCCGCCGCGAGAGCACTTGCATCGTGCGACGGATTTCCGCGTCGCGTCCGATCACCGGGTCGAGCTTGCCCGCGGCGGCGTCGGCGGTCAGGTCGCGCGCGTACTTCTTGAGCGTCTCGTAGGTCGCCTCGGGATCAGGAGTGTTGACGCGCTTGTCTCCGCGAACCTGCGCGAGCGCGGCTTCGACGCGCTCCGCCGTCAACTTGCGGGCATGGAAAAGGCCGACGACTTCGGGGCCGCCCTTTTTCGCCAGCGCGAGCAGCAGGTGTTCGGTGGAGATGTACTCATCGCCCAGTTTCTTGGCGAGATCGGCGGAGGCGTTCATCGTCTCAACGAAAGCGCGTGACGGCGCTAGTTGGCTGCCCTCCGCTCGCGGGAGTTTGTCGAGCGCCAGCACCAGTTCGCCGGCGAGCACGCGCGCATCGACGCCTAGTTTCTGCAGCACGCCGCTCATCACTCCTTCCGGAGCCTGGAGCAGGCTGATTGCCAGGTGAGTCGGCGTCAGTTCAGGGTGGCTCGACTCGCCGGCCAGCTTCTGCGCGCTCTGAATTGCCTCGCCCGCTTTAGTAGTGTGCTGCATCTGCATGATGCCTTTCGCCGCGCAAGGCTCATGCCAGACGGGCGGGCCGTCCGCAGTGACGGCGGGCGGCCTCCAAGCTGCTCCGGAGGCCGCTCGCGGCGAAATTGCTGCCGATCAGGCAGGCGTTGAATGCCAAGCTGGCAGGCTCAGAGGATGCCGAATCCGAGGGCGCAGCGCAGCACGCTGACCAGGGTCAGGAGGCTGCCCATGGCGATCGCAAAAGCGTGCGGCAGCACGCCTCGCGCGCGCTGGGTTTGCGGGTCGCGGTCGGTGAACAGACCCACGAGGCCGGAGGTCACCGTAAGCGACGACAACGGGATGGCGATCCAGTTCGCCCAACCGAGGCAGGGGATCAGGCCGATGGTGACAAAGAAGCCGCTGAAGAAGGTCAAGACGATCGAGACGGGAGCCATGCTTGCTCAACTCCTTTTCAAGAGATCACGCGCCAGGAAAGCGGGACCCAACACGGCCAGCGCCGCGAACATCGGGTAGGCGATCAGCACGCCGCGGTTGAACTCGAAGGCGCGTGCGAATTGCGCGTGGGTGACGCACGAGAAAGCGCGCGACATGCCGCACAAGGGGCAACCTTGACAGTGCTGCGGTTCGACCCCGACGAGTCGCAGCGGGGCGCCGTCCGCCATGGCCTCGGGTC
>JANMRV010000895.1:0-4510 GCA_031388685.1 Planctomycetota bacterium | reverse complement strand
GTCGCTAGGCGCTTTGGCGCCATCCCCGTCCCCAATCCCCCCCGAAGAATCATGTCCATGCCCAGTCTCCTCAGTCAGTCGTGTGCGGCTCTGCTCCTGGCCGTCCTGTCCAGCTCGTGTGTCCTCGCCGTCGATACGGCGGAAGCGAAGGACAAGCAGACGGCGACGTCCGCGACCACCGTCACGGCGACAAGTTCTGGGACCAAGACGGCCGCGGGCGTGCCGCCGTCCGAGGCCGAGGCGAAGAAGGCAGCGCGCAAGGCGGAGAAGAAAGAGCGCGGGGTCACCTACGCGCGCATGGAGCTTGCGCTGGCGGAGATGGACGCCGAATTCGAAATGCGCGACGCCAAACTCGACCTCGAACGGGCCCGCCAAGGTCTAGAGGCCGCGCAGCGCGAACTCGAACACTTCACGAAGGTCGAACGGCCGCTGGAACTCGAGGACCAGCAAATAGACGTCGAGCGCGGCATTGAATCAGCGCTCGAGCAGAAGCAGGAACTCCAGGAGTTGATGAACATGTACAAGGCCGACGACTTCGCCAAGATGACCAAGGAACTCGTGCTGCAGCGCGGCAAGTTCCGCATGGAAATGGCTCAGCGCGAAATGGAGCTCACCAAGAAGCGCGCCGCGGACAAACAAGCGCACGCCTTGGCCGTCAAGGAACTCGATCTGAGCCTCGCGGTCAAGAAGGCCCAGGACGGCGTGAACGGCGCCGAGTCCAAGATGAAGAAGACGCAGGCGCACAACGAACTCGAGCTGATGCGCGCGCGCCACAAGCTCGATGACGCGCAAAAGCCCGACGAGGACGAAGCCGAGGCCGCCGCGAAGGGTGCGTGAGCGCATGAGAGCGCTGACCTCGACTTTTGCGCTTGCCTTGGGCTGCCTGCCGCTCGCGGCCCAGACGGCTCCGGCCAAGGGCCAGGAGATTCCGGTCGTCCGCGACATGGACCCCGTGCCCGACAGCATGACGGCCGCGGAGGCCCGCGTTTGTCTCGACCGCGCGCTGTTGTTCCTGACCAAGACGCAGGCCGCCGACGGCCGTTGGGGCCACGGCTCCATGGAGGGACTGCTGGATTCGGGCTACGCGGTCACGAGTTGGAAGGACTGGCAGGTCGGCGCGCACGGACTCGCGTTGATGGCGTTGATGGAGTCTCCGGAAACGCCGGAGCGTCGCGCCGCGCTCGAGAAGGGCATGTCGTGGATGCTCGCCGTCGACGATCCGTTGCGCGGCAACGATTGGGACAACGACACGGTCTGGGCCGCGGTGTACACCTATGTCGCGCTTGCACGGGCAGCGAACGATGCTCGCTTTCAGTCGCCGGCGTGGCGGCAGAAGATCGACGAGCGTGCGCAGCGCGCTGCGAAGTTTCTCGAGGATCAGCAGGTGCCGACCGGTGGCTGGGGCTACTACGACAATCCCTACCCGACCGAGCGGCCGAAGTGGGCGACGAGCTTCACCACCGCATGCGTCGTGCCCGCCTTGGCCGATGGCCTGAAACTAGGCTGGAAGATCGACGAGCCGATGCTCAAGCGCGCGCAGGCCTACGTGCGCAATTGCGCGCTGCCCAACGGCGCCTTTGAATACGACTTGAATCCGATCCCGCGCATCTCCGGCGGCGAGATGATCAACAACGTCAAGGGCAGCCTCGGGCGCATCCAGGTCTGCAACTGGGCGCTGGCCGCGACCGGCGACAAGTCGGTCACGGCCGACAAGCTGCGCGCGGGCCTTGGGCAGTTCATGGAGGAGCACAAGTTCCTCGACATCGCGCGCATGCGGCCGATCCCGCACGAGGCCTATTACGCGAACGCGGGCTACTTCTATTTCTTCGGGCACTACTACTGTGCCCAGGCGATCAATCTTCTGCCTGCCGCGGAGCGTGAGAACTGGCACGCCAAACTGCGTCCGCACCTGGCCAAGACCCTGCGCGAGGACGGCTCGTCGAGCGACTTCCACATCCAATCGTGGAGCGTGACCGCCGGGACTTCGTTCGCCGCGCTGGCGCTTGCCCTCGGTCTGCCTGAACGCGCGACACCCGTGACGGCGCCCCCCGCGGCCAAGGGAAAGTAGCTTGATTCACATCGCGCTCATGCTCGCGGTCTGGCCGGCCGCCCAGGTTCCCGTCGTGCCAGCGCTGCAGGAAACCCCGCTCGTGCGCGATGCGCTCGATGTGCCCGCGAGCATGACGCCGGCCCAGGCCCGACTGGCCAATGATCGCGCGCTGGCCTGGATCCTCTCCAACCAGCGCGAAGACGGACGCTGGGGCTCGAACGTCGCCGAGACGCTGTCGGTGATCGGTTTTTCGATCGAGACCTTCCACGCCTGGCATCTCGCCGCGAACTCCTTGTGCGTGCTGGCGCTGATGGAATGCGAGCCGACACCCGAACGCGACGGCGCGTTGGAGCGCGGTCTGGCGTACCTGTGCAGCGCGCGTCAGGCGCGACGCGGAAGCGACTGGGACGTCGATTATTCCTGGACGGCGTTGTACGGCCTGGTGACGAGCGTGCGGGCCTTCGAGGACGCGCGCTTTTCCGCTCCGGCCTGGCGCGAGAAGATCGAGGCCTGGGGCAAAGAGTCCGCGCGCGTGCTGCTCAAGAACGAGACGCCGAACGGCGGTTGGGCGTACTACGACGATCCGCCCTTCACCGAACGGCCGAAGTGGGCCACCTCGTTCTGCACGGGGCTTGTGTTGCCGAGCGTGGCGCGGGCTCAAGCTCTGGGCTGGATCGCCGACCCGGCCGTTCTGCAGCGCGCGCGCGATTATCTGCGGAACTGCGCTCTGCCCAACGGCGCGTACGAGTACGACTTGAACCCGATCCCGCGCATCTCGGGCGGCGAGATGATCAATCATGTCAAGGGCAGCCTGGGTCGCATCCAGGTTTGCAACTGGGCGTTGGCTTCGAGCGGAGAAAAATCGATCACGCCCGACAAGTTGCGCGAGGGTCTGGGGCTTTTCTTCGAAGAGCATCGCTTCCTCGATGTGGCGCGCACTCGGCCGATCCCGCACGAGGCCTATTACCAGAACGCGGGCTATTTCTATTACTTCGGCCACTACTACGCGGCCCTGGCGATCAACCTGCTTCCCGCGGGCGAGCGCGAGGTCTGGCACGGGAAGCTGCGGCCGCATTTGGCCAAGACGCAACGCGCGGACGGATCGGTCAACGACTTTCTGGCTACCAGCCAGATGTTCGCCGCGGATACCGCGCTGATGTCGCTGGCCCTCAGCGCCGGCTTGCCGCGCACGACGGGCACGCACTGAAGATGCAGCCAACGGCACAGACTTGGACTGCAGCCGCGCTCGAGCCGCGTGTGTCTGCTGCGGGGCGCGAATTCATGCTGAAGGCGCGCAGCGAAATCGCGGCGCGCTGCGACGACGTGCGCTTCGCGGGGCTGATTTCGCTCGCCTCGCGTCACGTGTCCGCTGTGCCGCTCGCGCCAACACCTTTGGAACTCCGCGCCGCCGATGGGATGCTCCCCGGTTGGAACCCGGAACGCTGGACGCTGCGCGAAGCGGCGCGAGTCGATCTCGTACTGAGCCTGCCCGACGCCGGGAACGAGCGCGGAGTGCGCGCCATCGAGGCCGCGTTTGCCTACGCCGATGCCGGCGAGCTTTGCGCGCTCTATCGCTCGCTGGCGCTGCTCCCCGCGCCGGAGCGTTTTTGCGCCCGCGCCGCCGAGGGCGCGCGCACCAACATCCGTGCCGTGTTCGAAGCGGCAGTGTGCGACACGCCCTTTCCCGTGCGCTACTTCGACGACGTCGCCTGGCGTCAGTGCGTGATCAAGGCGCTGTTCATCGAAGCGCCGTTGTGGCGCGTCGTCGGACTCGACACGCGGCTCGATCCGGAACTTGCGCGCATGGCGCTCGACCTCGCGGAAGAGCGCCGCTCCGCGGGCCGTCAGGTGAATCCGCAGTTGTGGTCGTGTCTTGGAGGCTTTGGCGGCGAACGCGGATTGAGCGCCTTGTTGGGCGAACTGGAAAAGGGCCTGCCCGAGGGGCGTGCCGCCGCCGCGCTGGCGTTGGGACGCCTGGACAAAGCATCACGCGCGCGCGTCGCGTTGGACAAGCTGATCGTCCAGGAGAAAGATCCGCTCGTCCAAGCTGCCCTGCGCCAGGCTGCCTCGGGCGTCGTGACTCAATTTGCTTTCCGATCTGTCGCCGGGCCCGTACCGAAGGTGGTTTGACGTGTCGACCGTGAGATTTTTCGATCCCCACATCCACTGCACCGCGCGCACGACCGACGACTTCGAAGCCATGGCCGCCGCCGGCGTGCGAGCCGTGGTCGAGCCCGCGTTCTGGCTCGGTCAGCCGCGCACGACCGTGGGCAGTTTCATCGACTACTTCTCCGCGCTGGTGGGCTGGGAGCGCTTTCGCGCCTCGCAATTCGGCATCGCGCATTTTTGCGCGATCGGCCTCAACAGCAAGGAAGCCAACAATGAAGCGCTGGCCAAGGAAGTGCTCGAAATCCTGCCGCGCTTCGCCTTGAAGGAAGGTGTCGTCGCGATCGGCGAGAT
>JANMRV010000850.1:0-3224 GCA_031388685.1 Planctomycetota bacterium | reverse complement strand
GACCCGATTAGCTCGTGGGATTCGAGGACGCCAACGCCGGCGACCACTTCGCTCAGGTGGTTCCCTAAGACCCGCGCGGACGAGAGCGAATCGCTTTCTTCCTGCTGTTCGGCTGCTGATGCGGCGGTGTCGAGATCGCATCCTCCGTAGACCACCGCCGGCGAAGTCGATCCATGAGGCCCGAGTATCCGACAAGGCAGCGCTTGTCATGAAGCCAACCCGAGGTCGCCTTGGTTTGACCGAACGCGACAAGTTCGACGATCCTGCCTTTGGATCCGCCGCGGCCCTCGCGCTTCGTGGTGATTGCTTCTTCTGGCTTCCATCCTCCGGCAAGGCGGTTACGGATCGTGGTGAGGGTCACGGTACAGCGCGGATCTCGGCTCCAACGGGTAATCGACTTGGTTTCGCCGAACGCGCGGATCGGTCGGAACGCAACACTGGTGACTTCTACACGTGCCCCCCAGCGACAGTTCGTTGGACCAAAGGGCTTTGAGCTGACGATTCGCAACAAGCAGAGCCCTGGCTTCGAACCCGAAGTCGTTGCCCACTGAAAGAATGGCTCAAAAGTGCGCCACTCCTTGGAGATCCTGTAGTTTCGCTCGCTGCGTGCTGGTGAGGGTGTCCCCGCCCGCCTCGCGCACCGCCTCCTGAGTGCCAGCCACATTTGACGCAAGCGCCGCCCTTCGGGTGTGCTCGTCGGTCGATCCTGCTTCGGGAGACGAATACCCAAGCGGATGAAGCCATGTCGAAGGCCGGTGTAACTCGCACCGAGTCGGCGAGCGACTTCCATGACTGGCACACCCTCTTCTAGGAACAACTGCTTGGCACGCTCGTAGTCAATCAATCGCTGTGTCTGACCGAGTCGTGTGCGACCGCGAGGACGTTTGCGTGTGGCGACGACTTCTTTTGTCGTGATCCACGTACAGTTCCAGGAGGCGTAGGGGCCGAACTCGACCCTGAGTGCAAGCCGCTTGCCCGGTCGATACCCCGTGCCCATCGCCCACTGGTAGAACGGCTCGAATTCGTCCCATTCCTTGTCAACGCGAGCGCCCTCAGCGCCATTGCGCGCGTAGCCCACATGGTTCGGCTGCTCGCACTTGGCATGCGTGTAGTCAAAAAGCTCGCGGAGCGCGCGGGCCGCCTTGCTCTTCCGCGCACGCGGCCGGCCATGTGCTCCAAGATCCATGAGTCGAATACGGATCTTCTTCTGGGCGCAGCCGTACTCACGGGCAATTCGGGCGAAGCTCCAGTTTTCAGTCTCGCGCAGGCGGAACGCTCTGTCCCAGTCGATTGGAGTAAGAGCCGCCATGGTCCTTCAGAATACTCACACGCCCGATTCCCTGGGCCTCCCGAGGTTCGCCACCGAGCAGCGCTCGACACGCGAGGCCAAGCCGACCAGGTCGGAGCCCACCGCGCCCAGGTTGGCACCGCACTGGCACCGCCGCGCCACCGAGGTCCGCCCAGAAAAAGTGCCACTTTGAGTGCCAGTGAGCGGACCCGCTCCTGTCACCTCCTGTCCTGAAAGTCATCTCCTGTCGTGTCGATCTGGCAGGCGGGGTCGCGCCGAAACGCCTAGGAACGACGTGAACAACCCTGCGCGGTTGATATCAACTCGCGGCCTTCGCATCGCCTGCGAGGCACGCGCGCTCACGCCCGAAACCACGCAGAAAACCGCGTTCTTGACCACGCCCGAGGCGCTTCGCGTTCCGGCCCGCGCGCGACGACTTGGATCGCGGCGGTTGACTGGAGCGGGCGAAGGGACTTGAACCCTCGACATCAACCTTGGCAAACGCCGTTGCTGAGCGCAGAGAAGCCGTTGTTTCGCAGCATCTTACGGCGGAATGCGGGCGTTGCAAGATGGCGCGCGGAGTGGCGATTGGACGCGGCTAGAGGCGGTAGTTTGGGGCGTTTCTGGTAGTCTACCCAGAGCTGGTTGGCTTCGATCGGGCGGTTCTGGAGTCGAGGGCCCCGGAGGATCAGGTTTATGAGAGCGAGTTGGTCACGAGTGGCGATCTGCGCGGCTCTGCTCGCGCTATCCGGCTGCCAATCCAATGGATTCAGGAAATTCTATCAGGGAGAGCGCTGTGCCAAGGTGCCCTTCGCGCAGGTCTGCAACGGTCCTCCGTCAGGGGCTCGTCTGATAGGCGCTTCCGGATTCATTAGTGCGGGCGGCGAAGATAACCGACACGCGTTGGCAGCAGCTCGGGCTTTAGGCGCAGACTGGGTCTGCTGGAGCGCACAATATGCCAATACAACCTCGCACACAGCCTCAATTCCGATAACAACGCCGACTCAATCAAGTTCTTACGTAACCGGATACTACGGAAGCACTCCATACTCCGGAACCGTTACGAGCTATGGATCTCAAACGAATTATTATCCGGTTAATTACGTCAACCATTGGTTTATCTATAAGGCCGACTTCTACCGAGCACTCAGCCGCGACATAGCTCCTGCTCCTGCCGCTTCGAAGCACTAGCACCGACCAACTCGACTGATCTCGTCCAGTACTATTTTTCAAGTGCTCGTGAGAAATCAGACGTGTTGACCTGAGGCAGGAACCTTTCGTGGCCCATCTCCTGATCGTGCCTGTCGCAGCACTCGGCTTCATTCTCCCAAGTTGCATTCCGCCAGGAACGATACTCGTCGTCAATCGTGTCTCGCCTACTCGGCTTGGTCGATTTGTATGGAATCTTCGCCGAGCACTTCGCCGCGTCCTATCAGCTGCACGCGGTAGCAACCGAAGGTCAGTGGAATCTTGATCGGCGTTATGCCCGTGGCCTGCCCATCCTGGGTCGTCGCAAAGATCTGCACTCCGGCAATCGCGGATTGCCCGTCCGATCGCGTGACTTCCAGCGTCAACCCCTTCTCCTCGCCCGGTTCCGGGCTGGAGACGGTCACCGAAACGGAGAGCGCGATACGCGCCAACTTCTCGCTAGGCAGCCAGATACTGGCGATGGTCTCCACCGGGCCGGCGCCCATGTTCAGCAGCCACTTCACTTCGAAGCGGGAGGCATTCATGCCAGCCAGCGTGCCGCTACGAGAACGGTCTCGCTATTCTGTCCGCGTGGGACAGAGCCGGAGTCTTTGCGCGAGGTGTTCAAAGGGTGGACACGAGAGGAGCTTGTCAGCCTTCTGGAGCGCCAGGAAGCCGCTGCTTAGGAAACGGACCCAGTGCCTATCTGCCTCGTCGTCGACAAGTGCCTGAGCGAGTCGCCCACTT
The DNA here is from genome assembly GCA_031388685.1 of Planctomycetota bacterium. GTDB lineage: Bacteria > Planctomycetota > UBA1135 > UBA1135 > JADJQU01. The sequence goes on along the minus strand of JANMRV010000850.1, from coordinate 1 downwards.
G
>JANMRV010000830.1:0-4110 GCA_031388685.1 Planctomycetota bacterium | reverse complement strand
TGGGCCTGATCGCACCGGCCACGATTCTGTTCCTGATCCTCAAGCTGACGGGGATCCCGCCGACCGAGGCCCAAGACCTGCGCTCGCGCGGCGATGAGTACCGCGCCTATCAGCGCACGACCAGCGCCTTCGTTCCCTGGTTCCGCAAAAAGGAGTCCGCCGCGTGTGGTACCAATCCCTGATCGAATCCGGTCGCGTGCCGGACGCACTATTGCGTCTGGGCATCCGTCGACTGCTGGCGCAGCGGCTTGAATCCGAGCGCCGCGGCGATGTCGAGGTGCAGTGCGAGTCGCTGCTAGGCTTCATCGACGAGCTGCGCAACAGTCCGATCGCGGTCAACACGCGCGAGGCCAACGATCAGCACTACGAAGTGCCGACGGCCTTCTACCAGATCGCGATGGGGCCGAGGCTCAAGTACTCCAGCGGTCTGTGGGACAGCGAGTGCCGCACGCTGGCCCGCGCCGAGGAGGCCATGCTCGCGCTGACCTGTCAACGCGCGCAACTTGGCGACGGCCAGCGCATCCTGGAGCTGGGCTGCGGCTGGGGATCGTTGACCTTGTGGATGGCCGAACACTATCCGGCGGCGCGCATCACGGCGGTCTCCAATTCGCCGGTGCAGCGCGCTCACATCGAAGCCGAGTGCGCGCGGCTTGGGTATTCGAACGTGACCGTGATCACCTGCGACATGAACGTGTTCAAGAGCGAGCAGCGCTTCGAGCGCGTCGTCTCGGTCGAGATGTTCGAGCACATGAAGAACTACGAGCTGCTCATGAGTCGCATCGCGGGCTGGCTCGAGCCCGGCGGCCGTCTGTTCGTGCACATTTTCACGCACCGCGAGTTCGCCTATCCCTTCGAAGCGGACGGCGACGGGGATTGGATGGCGCGCACCTTCTTCACGGGCGGCAACATGCCCTCCGACGACCTGCTCCTGTATTTCCAGCGCGACCTTTCGATCGCTCGCCATTGGCGCGTCAACGGCACGCACTACGCGAAGACCGCGGAGGCTTGGCTTTCGAATATGGACGCGCGTCGCGACGAAGTGCGCGCGCTGTTCGCCAAGGTCTACGGCGAGTCCAATGCGGATGCGTGGGTGGAGAAGTGGCGCATCTTCTTCATGGCCTGCGCGGAACTGTGGAACTATCGCTCGGGCCAGGAATGGATGGTCTCGCACTACCTTTTCGAGCGCCGTGACGGCGCGGCCGGCTGAGGCAGCATGAGCGCGGGGAAAATCCAAGGTCGGGTTCGCGTGCCGGTCGCGTTCGCGCGCTGGTTCGACTCGTGGGCGGGCCCCGACGAGCCGACCGTCGAAGCAAGGCCGCGCGTGGATTGGGTGCGTTGTATTCCGTTCCTATTGTTGCATGCAGCCTGTTTCGCTGTGTTGTTCGTCGGCGCGAGCTGGGTCGCGGTGTCGGTCGCCGTGGCGCTGTACTTCGTGCGTATGTTCGCGGTCACGGCCTTCTATCACCGCTACTTCTCGCATCGCGCCTTCCGCACCTCGCGTGTGGCGCAGTTCTGCTTTGCGGTGCTCGCGAATACTGCCGTGCAGCGCGGACCGTTGTGGTGGGCGGCCCACCATCGCGAGCACCACCAGAATGCCGACACCGACGCCGATCCGCATTCGCCGTCCCTGCGCGGCTTCTGGTGGAGCCATGTGGGCTGGATCACGGCCAAGCAGAACTTCAAGACGCGTCTGAATCGCGTGCCCGACCTGGCGCGCTTTCCCGAATTGTGCTTTCTCGATCGCTTCGACGCGCTCGTGCCGGCCTGCGCGGCGGCGCTGGTTTACGCGGCGGGGGAGTTGCTGGCGCATTTCGCCCCGAGCTTGGGCACCAACGGTCCGCAACTTCTGGTTTGGGGCCTGATTTCGACCGTCGTGCTGTTCCACGCCACGTTCACGATCAATTCCTTGGCCCACGTCATCGGCCGTCGACGCTACGTCACGCCGGATACCTCGAGAAACAATGCATTTCTCGCGCTGGTGACTCTGGGCGAGGGCTGGCACAACAACCACCACCACTATCCGGCGAGCGCACGCCAGGGATTCATGTGGTGGGAATTCGATATCGCCTATTACGGCCTGGTTTGTCTGCGCGCTCTTGGAATCGTCTGGGATCTCAAGCCGGTGCCCCTGGAAGTCCGCACTCGGCGTCTGAGCGCAAAGGAAAGCTGAGGCCATGCGCATCGCCATCGTCGGAAGCGGGATCTCCGGGCTGCTTGCCGCACGGCTCTTGTCGCGCGAGCACGAAGTGACGGTCTTCGAAGCGGACGATCGCATCGGCGGTCACACGCACACGCATTCCATCGTTGAGCAAGGCCGGACACTTTCGATCGACACCGGATTCATCGTCTTCAACGACCGGACCTATCCCAACTTCGTCCGCCTGCTCGAGCAGCTGCGCGTGCCGAGCCGCGAGTCGAACATGAGTTTCAGCGTGTGCGACGAACGCACGGGGCTGGAATACAACGGGACGAGTCTCAATACGCTTTTCGCGCAGCGCGCGAATCTGCTGCGGCCGTCGTTCCTGGGCATGATTCGCGACATATTGCGCTTCAACAAGGCGGCGGCGCTGTTGCTCGAGGGCGCCGACGAAGCGTTGACGCTCGGCGATTTCCTGGAGCGCGGCGGCTACGGTCGGGCCTTCCGGCGGCATTACATCGTTCCGATGGGGGCGGCCGTCTGGTCGGCGGCGCCCGGGCAGATGGAGTCGTTCCCGGCGCGCTATTTCGCGCAATTCTTCGCCAACCACGGCTTTCTTTCGATCGACGATCGACCGACCTGGCGCGTCGTCAGCGGGGGATCGCAGAGTTACCTGACGCCGCTCGTAGCCCCCTTTGAACGGCGCATTCAGCGCGGTAGCCCGGTGCGCGGCATCCGCCGTTACCCGGGCGAGGCTGAACTTCGTCTGCATTCAGGCGAACGCCTGCGTTTCGATCACGTGGTGATCGGCGCGCATTCCGATCAGGCGCTCGCACTGCTCGAGGATCCTTCGTTGGAAGAGCGCCAGATCCTCGGCGCGATCGAATATCAGGAGAACGAAGCGGTTTTGCACACCGACGCGCGGCTTCTGCCGCGCCGGCCTCTGGCGCGCGCAGCCTGGAACTATCACGTGCCGCGCGATGGCGACGCGAATCACGGCCGCGCGACTGTCAGCTACTGGATGAATTCCTTGCAGTCGCTTGAGTGTGACGAGCAATATCTCGTGACGCTCAACCACACTCGCGCGATCGATCCCGCGAAGGTGCTGCGGCGCATGGTCTATCACCATCCTCAGTACACGCAGGCCAGCGTCGCGGCTCAACGTCGCAGGCGCGAGATCAGCGGCGTGCGGCGCACGCACTACTGCGGCGCCTATTGGGGTTTTGGTTTCCACGAGGACGGTGTGAACAGCGCGCTCGACGTCGGCAAGTCCTTCGGCCAGGGCCTCGAAGCACCGCGAGCGCTCGCACTCGAGGCCGCGCGATGAACGGGCCAGCCTGGACCAGCGCGTTCTATACCGGTCGCGTGTTTCACGTGCGCACCGGCGCGGTCGCGCACCGCTTCAATTACGGACATTTCCTGGTCGGACTCGAGCTCGACGAATTGCCCGCGCTCTTTCGCGGTCGCTGGCTGTGGTCCGCCGAACGCTTCAACCTGGCTTCCTTCTGCCGCGGCGATCACCTCGGCGATCCGGCGCGGCCGCTTGCGGACTGCGTGCGCGAACTTGTCCGTCAACGCACGGGCAGCGCGCCCGCCGGACGCATCGTGCTGCTGACCCAACTGCGCCACTTCGGCTACGTCTTCAATCCGGTCAGTTTCTATTTCTGCCTCGACGCGGCCGGACGCACCGAAGCGATCGTGGCCGAGATCAACAACACACCCTGGGGCGAGCAGCATTGTTATGTGCTCAGTGCGCGCGACGCCGAGCGCGCGCCCGACGGCCGGATGAGGTTCCGCTTCGCCAAGGACTTCCACATCTCGCCGTTCTTCCCGATGCAGCTCGAATACGAGTGGAGCTTCAGCTCCTTCGGGCCGCAGCTCTCCATCTCGATGAAGAACTTCGAGCGCGGCGCGCTGAGCTTCAGCTCGGACTTGCGCCTGGATTCTCGCGCCTGGTCCGCCACGAACGCCGC
>JANMRV010000773.1:0-3290 GCA_031388685.1 Planctomycetota bacterium | reverse complement strand
CCGCGACCGTCCTTTTGCTCGGCAATAACTATGTGATCGGCGTCGACTTCAAGGCACCGCAAGCCACGTTGATGAAGACGATCATTGAAGGCGTGCTGTCGGGGACGTTGCCCTGGGACCTCGTGCTCTCCGGCGGCGGTCTTTCGATCGGAGCGATGTTGTGCGGCGCATCGGGTCTCGCCTTCGCGATCGGCGTGTATCTTGGAACCGCGTCGATGATGCCCCTGTTCATCGGCGGTTGCGTGCGCGCGCTGTGCGAACGCGCGAAACGCGGCACGACTTCGACCGAGAGCGATCCGGGCGTGCTCGCCGCGTCAGGTCTCGTCGCCGGCGAAGGCCTGGCCGGCATCCTTGTCGCCGGACTTGTCGCCAGTCATCGCATTCCGAAATCGGCGGAGACGATCCTCACCGGCCACAACGGCGAATGGGCCGTGGTCGCGGCGATCCTGGCCGTTTGCGGCTTCTTGTATTTCGTCGGCAAGAAACGCTGAGGCACCGCGCTCAGTAGAGAATGGGCCGTGGTCGCGGCGGTGCTCGCGGCCTGCGGCTTCCGGATCTTCATCACAAAGAAGCGCGCAAGCCGCGCGCTCAGTAACGGAACGTGTACGCGGCCTTGAAGGCCACGGACTCGTAGACGGGATGCGGCGAGCCACTGGTATCGGTGGTGTCGTTGAACACCAGGAAGAATTCCTGGCCGGGCACGGGGATCCAGCGCCAGCGCGAGTTGATGCCGTACTCGTCGCCCTCGGAATCCCATTGCACGAAGTTGTTCCACGACAGGTCCGGCGAGAAGTTGAAATTGAGTCGCAGGCGCGCGATCTGCGTCTGTACGTCGCCGACATCGAAGGCGATGTCGTTCTGCTCCCATTCCGCGCCGGTGGTCATGAACGGGCTGGGCCGCCAGGCTGCGAGCGTCGACCAGCGCAGCGAATCGCCACCGAGGAAACCGCCGACCGTGATGGACGCGGTCAGCGAGAAGGGACGCTTCAGCGCTGTCTTCAGCTCGGTGCGCAGGCCAGTGTCGTCGTAGGTGTCCGCCGCGATCGTCACCGAGGGCGTGATCGCGAACGGCTGTTCGAGCACTTCGTGCGTCTGGTCGAGTTCAAACTTCAGCTCGTCGCCGGATTCGAACTCGAATCCGATCAGTTTCACGGTGGCCACGTTGGTCTCCACATCCCCGCTCAGGTCCGTGATCAGCGAGTCAGCGACCCCGAAGTTGAGCTGGCGCACCGCGCCGCCGATGCGCGGTTGATAGTAGAGCGTTTCGTCGTAGCGCCGAATGCCCGTGCGCGGGACAAATCCCAGCGCGGGGTTGAAGTTGTCGTCGATCTGTTTGGCGGCGAGACTCCAGCGCCACAGATCGTTGGGATAGCTGATCGAAGCGCCGAACGCCGTGTCGTCGCCCGGAGCGTCTTCGGTGCTCGTTCCAAGAAACCACACACTCGAGGTCGTGCGCTTGCCGCCCAGCCCATCGTTGGCGCGCCAGTTCGCATCGAAGCCGTACAGCGTGTTGTCCGGCCCCGATTCCGGATTGCCGTGCGTGACGATGCCGCCGACGTTCCACGACGCGCCGATGTTTTTTGAAACGCGCGCCACGGAAAGGTTCTCGCTGTCGAGTCCGGCTTCCGCCTCGGTCTGCGTGTCGAGCGCGCCGATGTTCCAGTCGTCCTGCCGGCCGGTGATCTTGGCTCCCGCGAGGATCGGGATTTCTTCGCCGTTCGGTCCGAGTCCGATGCGGCGCGAGAAGAATGGAATCAGGTCGCTGCCCAGGTCGGCGAATTTGAACAGGCCGGAGTCTTGCAGGAAGAAGTCGCGTTTCTCTGGGAAAAAGAGCGGGAAGCGCGTCAAGTTGACTTTGCGCTCGTCGACTTCGGTCTCGGCGAAGTCGGTGTTGATCGTGAAGCTCGCCGTCAGGTTCGGAGTGAGCTTGTAGAAAGCGTCCGTGCCGACGTGACTGACGAAGTCCTCGGTGTAGCCCGTGCCGGTGTCTTCTTTCGAAAAGGTGCCGACGACGAACGGCACGACGTCGAGACCAAGTCCCTGTTTCATGTCGTGGAACCCGCTGATGTCGCCAGCGCGCGACGGCTGAAACATGAAGGCGTCCGGCGTCGTGCTCGCCCAACGATTGGTCTCGTTGCGACGCTTGATCACGCGATTGATGTTGAAGCCCCAGGTGCTTCCGTTTTCATCGAACGAGAGCGTCTGGAACGGGATCGCCATCTCCGCCGTCCAACCCTCGGCGTCGATCGTCGTCTTGCCTTCCCAGATTCCGTCCCAGGGCTTGTTGTAGTCCGCGCCGTCGCCCGAGATCAGCGCATCGCCCTTCGAGCCGGCGGGCGACATCTGGAAGTAGAACGCGCTGCGCCGGTCGAGGAACGTGTCGAGGATCATCTCGATCCGGTCGTCGGGATCGAGTTCGGCGTCGCGCGATGGTTGTGTCGCGATGATTTTTGCGGGCTCGCGGTCGAAGCAGCGCACGCCAATGTAGAGCGTGTCGGAGTCGTACAGGATGCGCACCTCGGTGCGTTCGCTGGGCTGTGCCCCGCTCAGCGGCTCGACCTGGGTCAAGTTCGCGATCGTCGGCGCGACGGACCAGACCTCGGGCTCGAGTACGCCGTCAATGCGCGGTGCCTTCTGCGTGCGCGTGACTGCGGCTTGGGGGCGCTGAACGGGCGGATCGCCACCGAGGGCCGGGGTCAGGAGGAGCAGGGCGAGCAAGCGCGAGAGTCTAGGCGCGAACGTCTAGATTGGCTTGCCTTCAATTCGCCCGGGGTGATCCGAGATGGGCTGAAAGTGGGCCGGCTGCGTCGAGGCTGTCGCCGGCGCGCTACATTGATCTGACGTGATGGGCTTGACCTTGAGTGCCTTGGAGACTGGAGACGACGGACGCTGGTCGCCGGGCATCGGAGACCCCACGTGGATGGGTTGGGTGACCGTCGTCGCCTATGTGGTCGCTGCCTATTTCGCGTGGGCGGCGTACAAGGGATGCCGACGCGAAGCACGCGTGCGCGCGGATGTCGAAGGTCCCGATGTCGGGGAGCAACGGCAGTTGAGGGCGTTCTGGTTCTTGCTGTTCGTCGCTTTGACACTGCTTGCGATCAACAAGCAGCTCGACCTGCAGTCGCTGTTCACCGAGGTGATGCGCGACTTGGCCCGGAGTCAGGGCTGGTACGACGAGCGGCGCACGTACCAGGTTGAGTTCATCGTCTGCATCGCAGCCATCGCGCTCGTCGGTGTTGGTGTTGCGGCCCTTGCACTGAGGCGCGTGTGGCGCCACGCCTGGATGGCGG
>JANMRV010000769.1:0-1807 GCA_031388685.1 Planctomycetota bacterium | reverse complement strand
CGCTGTGCGATGCTGCAGGCCATCTCGGCCAGTTCGGCGCGCGCCAGCTCATTGCCCGCGAGCGCTCGAGCCCACAGTTGACTATCGGCTGTGGACCGAGGTTCGACGGGACCAGCACCAAGCTCACTCGGGCCCTCTCCGCCGGTTTCGGGCTGCTCGGCCTTCATGTCCACGGAACTTCGCTCGAGCCACATTCGGCGGCTCTGTGCTCCCCCACTGTGCGGACAACTTCCATCGGGCGTGAATCCTACGCCCGTGTTCGGCCGGATCCGCGGCAGGGCCGAGCAGCAGCGGAGGTTTGGGATCCAGTCGAGGCCGGAAGGATCCCCTGACCCACCATGCCGGCGGCCAGGATCCGACCGCGAGTTCCCTGGTGGCTGCGTGGGGCCGCAGCGCGTCGCGGTCCGCGGCGCGATCTTGCCCTGCGAGAACTGCTCGGCTGTAAGAGCCTTCAAAAAAGCAAGTTAGGACGTTTCGACGGCCATCGGCTGTGCATGTGCAGAGCTGCGTCCTCTCAGCAGTGACCTGCCACTCGCGCCGAGTCCAGGCTGGTCGTTCGACCTCCGATTCGGCCAATACCTCGACCCCAAAGAAGGGTTCCCATGAACAGCATCTCTAGTTTCAAGCGCCTCAGTGAACCCGCCTGGAAGTCGCTGGCCGTCAGGCACAAGGTCCGCGACAACGGACTCGCCAAGGCGCTGTCCGAGTGCGCCAAGCAAGCCGCAAGCGAAGAGTACGACGGCGTGCTCAAGTCGCTGGTCCAGGTCACCGACCTCGCCAACAGGTTGCGCAAGGACAAGGAGATCGCGCTCAACCGCGACTTGTGCGTCTACCTCGACGAGTTGGCCAAGGACGTGGGCAAGGCGCGCACTGCGGTCGCGGCGGAGCAGAAGGGCGCTGACGAGTCGGAGGCCGAAGAGGCTGAGACGGACGCCGAAGAAAAATTGTCCCAGGCCCTTCGCGTGCAGCTCCTCGCGGGCTTCCAGAAAGCAAAGACCGTGGAATGCTCGGCGCTCGTTTGCGTGGCGACGCCGTTCTACGGACTCATGGTCGCGCAGAGCATCACAGCCAAGCACAAGGCCCTGCTGACGCAAGTCACGGGCAGCACGAAGTTCCTGGCGCTGTGCGGCTTCAGCTGGGACCAGGAGAGCAGCACGTACAGCTGCATCATGGACAAGCGCGATGCCGCGCTGAAGCTGAAGCTCGAGGCGGCGATCAAGTACTACACGGCGACGAGCGTGAAGGTGAACATCGTTGCGCGCCTGGAATACGAGGAAAGCGAAACTTCAAAGCCCGAGGAATACGAGGAGAAGGCGTACGCGCCGGCCAAGAAGTCAGCCAAGCCGTATGCCGGCGGCGACGCGAATGAAGGTGAGACCGCGGAGGACGCGACTGAGCCCAAGGAGCCCGACGAGGAACCGCTGCTCACGGGCGTGCGTCCCTTCGACATCTCTGGCTCGGTCGGACAAGGCGGAAAGAATGCTCCGGACGACGTCGCTCAGGTCCAGATCGCGCTGAACCGCAAGGGCGCGAAGTTGGAGATCGACGGCAAGATCGGTGGGCAAACCATCGGGGCCATCAAGGCCTTCCAGAAGCAGATCGGAATCGCCTATCCCGACGGACTCGTCGACGTCGGCAAGAAGACCGCGACCGCGCTCGCCGGCAGCGGTAGTGGCGCGAAGTATGCGGATGGTGGCAACGGTGGTGGAAGCGGTCAGTACGGCGGTGGCGGCACCGGCAAGTACGCCGGTGGCGGGACGGGCAAGTTCTCGGGCGCTGGCAACGGTGGTGGCAGCGGTCAGTTCGG
>JANMRV010000737.1:0-5613 GCA_031388685.1 Planctomycetota bacterium | reverse complement strand
GGTAATAAACGCTGGTGAATTACCGGGCACGTCGCGTATCCTCCGCGCGTGGATCTTCATGCTTTGACTTGTTGGCGGCGGGCGGGCCGGATTGCGTCGGAATGCCGCGAGTGGGCGAAAGCGAACGTCAAACCGGGCGTGCGCGTTCGCGATGTGCTCGAGCATGTCGAGGCGCTGACGCGCGAGCGCGGCGGCCAGCCGGGCTTTCCGGCCCAGTCGTCGCGCAACAACGTCGCGGCGCACTATTGCTCGCCGCCCGGCGACGAGATGCGCTACGAAGAGGGCGATTGCGTCAAGGTCGACTTCGGCGTGCACGTCGACGGCTACATCGCCGACACCGCGGCTTCGATCGACCTTTCCGCCGACAAACGTTGGACTCCGCTGGTGAAGGCCTCCTCCGACGCGCTCGCCGCCGCGATCTCCACGATCGGCATCGGTGTCAGCGTCGGCGATCTCGGCTCCGCGATCGAGCGCACGATCATGGCCGCGGGCTACAACCCGGTGCGCAACCTGACCGGACACGGACTGGCGCGCTGGAAAGTTCACACGCCGCCGCAAATTCCCAATCAAGGCGAGTCCTCGCGCGAACGCCTCAAGGACGGGATGGTCTTCGCTATCGAACCCTTCGCCTGCACCGGCCGCGGATACATCACCGAGAAGGGCAAGGCCGAGGTCTTCATGATGGTGCGGCCGCCGCTGCGCGCGAAGGGCCTCGACAAGGACGTGCTCAAGGAGATCGAATCCTGGCGCGGCCTGCCGATCGCGCGGCGCTATTTTTCGGCGTTCGATCCGTTGCTGGTCGAGGACACGCTGACCAAACTTGCGCGCCAGGGTTCGCTGATGCGCTATCCGCCGCTCGTCGAAGCCGACGGTGTCATGGTCGCGCAGACCGAGCACTCGATCTATCTGTCCGCGGCCGGCGTGGAAATCCTGACCGCGTGAGCGGCGGGCGATGAAGCTCGCCTTGGTCACCACGCCGCCCAGCGTGAAGAGCGGGATCGGCGATTACACCCGGCACCTGCTGGCGGAACTTTCGCGCCACGCAGAGATCGAACTTTTCGTCGAGCACGGCAAGCAAGGCGACATGTGGCTCGGTCGAAAGCTGCATTCCGTGCGCACGCTCGAGCCGCGCACGTTCGACCGCATCGTTTACCAACTCGGCAACGAGATCGCCCACGCGTTCATGGAGCCATTGCTGCGCCGCATCGGCGGCACGGTCGTGTTGCACGATTGGATCCTGTTCGACATGGCGCTCGCGGCCCATCCGGCACTGGCGCGGGGCGGGATCAAGGGACTTGCGCTCGCCTGGCGCGAAGGCGGCAGCGAACAGGCGCGCGTTTACCTCGAAAATCGGCTCGCGCGACGCGCTGCGCCCGGCAGATCGAAAGGCGCGATCGCCCCCGAGCATCTCGACGGCACGTTGCTCGACGGCTGGCACGATTTTGAACCTTCGGGGCGCTGGACCAGCGACCTCGCGCGCTTGCGCTTGAGCGGAAATTCAGTCGAGCACGTCAGCGTCACGGTCGTCAGCGAACCCGGCCGTCGCCTCGTACTTTCGTGCGCGGATCGTCGCGCGGAAGTGCTGTGCACGAACACGAAGCGCGAATGCGAACTGGAACTCGACCTCTGCGGCGTGCGCGATCCACTGCTGTGTCTCGAGGCAAGCCCGCTCTTCCTTTCCGACGAGCAACAGCGCAACGCTGACACGCGGCGCCTTGGAGCCTTCGTGAAGCGCATCCGCGTGCGCGAAGCAGAGGCAGAACACGATCTTGACCTGCGCTCGCGTGCGGCTGCCCAGCTTGCGCCGGTGGGCCTCTTTCGCGATCGCTTTCGCCTGAGCCTCAATCGTGGCATCGTGCGCTCTGCTGACGCCTTCATCGTGCATTCAGAGTTCATGCGCGAAAAGATCGTCCGCGAACGCGGCGCTGCGATTCCGGTCGCCGTCGTGCGCCACGGCGCACAGCCGCGCTGGAGCGACGAAGACCGCCGGCTCGCGCGCGCTCGACTGAACTTGCCCGCGGATTGGCTTGACTGCATCCTGCTGACCAGCTTCGGCAGCCTGCAGGCCCACAAACGCGTCGAGCCGCTGCTGGCGGCCTTCGCCGCCGCGCGTGGGCCGCGCTCGGACTTGCGGCTCGCTCTGATCGGCGCCGAAGATCGCGAAACGCTCGACGTGCAAGCCCTCGTGCGCTCGCTCGGCCTCGAAGGCAGCGTTCGTCTGACCGGCCGAGTCGAGGAAAGCGAGGCCTGGACCTGGATCCACGCCGGCGATCTTGCCGTGCAATTGCGCGGCCCCTCGACCGGCGGAAGCTCCGGCGGAGTCTTTCAATCGCTGGCCTTGGGACGCGCGGTGATCGCCAGCGACCTGGACGAGCAACGCGAACTGCCCACGGACTGCGTCCTGCGTGTGGCACCCGGCCCGGCCGAAGTCGAGCAGTTGTCGCGACTCATCCTCGACCTGGCCGGCGACTCTGCGCGGCGCGCGCGCCTCGAACTTGGAGCTCGCCGCTTCGTCGAGAACGAATGCTCGTGGGCCCGTGTCGCCGCCCTCTACGCCGAGAATCTGGCGCGTTTTCCGCGCGCCCGAGCGTCCTCGTAGCGGCAAGTCCTCAGCCGATTTTCTACACTCGCGTCGGTCCCAAACGACCGTCCGCTTCGTAGCAGAAGTCCATGCAAAACACCCTTCAAGGCCGTCACGTCGTTATCACCGGCTCGAGCGGCGCGCTCGGCTCCAGCGTGGTCAACACCTTTCTGCGCGCGGGCGCCACCTGCCATTTGCCGATGCGCGAGGAGGAAACGCCGCGCGGGCTCGACACCGACTCGAGCGAGCGGCTGCGCCTTTGCAAGGGCGTCAATCCGACCGATGAACAGGCCGTGATCGCGTTCTACGCCGGCCTGCCCGGCCTGTGGGCCTCGGTTCATTGCATCGGCGGTTTTTTCGCGGCATCGATCACCGAGACCAAGGGCTCCGACGCGGCCAGCATGTTGAGCGCCAATTTCATTTCGCCTTTCCTGTGCACGCGCGAAGCCGTGCGCCGCATGCGCCGCGAAGCCGGGCAGGGTGGCCGCATCGTCAGTGTCGCCGCGCGCGCCGGGATCGAACCGCGCGGCAGCGCAGGCATGTCGGTCTACGCCGCCAGCAAGGCCGCGCTGGCGGGCTTGACCGAAGCGCTCGGCGAAGAACTCGCCGCCGAGGGCATTCTCGTGAACGCCGTCGCGCCTTCCTTGATGGACACCCCCGCGAATCGCAAGTCGATGCCCAACGCGGATTTTTCACGCTGGCCGCGCGTCGAGGAAGTTGCCGCGACGATGCTCTGGCTGGCGAGCCCACAGAACACGCTCGTGCGCAGTGGAGTCGTCCCGGTGTATGGACGGAGCTGAGCCAGGAAGACCAAAACCCATGATTCGAACGAAGCAGCGCGCCAAGGTTGTCCACACACCCGAGCCCCAGACGCTTGCGCCGGCCGACGATCGCGAATGGCTCGAGGCCGACGGCTTGGGCGGATTCGCGTCGGGCCGCGCGGACGGCACGCGTTCGCGGCGTTATCACGCGCTGCTTTTGTGTGCCACGAAGCCGCCGACGGAGCGCGTGGCCTTGGTGCAGGCCGTCGAAGCCTGGCTCGTCATGGACGGCGAGCGTTTCCCGCTCTCCACGAGCGTCTATCAGGATGGTTCGGCCTATCCGAATGGCCGAGAATTCCTGCGCGAATTCCAGCATGCGCCCTGGCCGCGCTGGTCCTACGAAGTCGCCAAAGGTGTGATCGTCGATCACGAACTTTTTGTCCCGCGGGGAAAATCAGCCGTGCTGCTTTCCTGGCGCCTGCGCACGCGACGCGCGAATTGCACGCTCGAGGTTCGGCCGCTGCTCTCGGGCCGCGATGCTCACGCGCTGCACCATGAAAATCCCAGCTTCGATTTTCGTGCCCAAGGGGTTGCCGACGGCCTCAGCTTGCGGCCCTATGCCTCACTGCCGGCGATTTTTGCCCTGAGCAACGGCCGCTTTGAATTCGGCAGCGATTGGTACCGGAATTTCCTGCTCACCGACGAGCGTGATCGTGGCTTCGATCACCTCGAGGACCTCGCTTCCGTCGGCACGTTCAACTTTGATCTCTCGAGGAGCGAAGCGAACCTCGTCTTCGGGACCGAACAAGGTGTCGCCGAAATTCAAGACGGCGAAGGTCTCTTCGTCGCGCGTGTCGCTGCTCTACGCCGCGCGGAATTGAAACGCCGGCTGCAATTCAGCTCCCAGCTTGCGCGCGCCGCGGAGTCGTACATCGTGCAGCGCGGCAACGGCTCGACGATCATCGCCGGCTATCCCTGGTTTGGGGACTGGGGCCGCGACACGTTCATTGCCCTGCGTGGTTTGTGTCTGGCGACGGGCCGCATCGAGGACGCGCGCAGCGTGTTGCTCGAATGGGCGCAGCACGTGTGCGACGGCATGCTGCCCAATCGCTTCCCCGACGCGGGCGGCGCACCCGAGTACAACTCGGTCGACGCGGCCTTGTGGTTCGTGATCGGTGTGTACGAACTGCGTGCGGCATTCACGCGCGCAAAGACATCGCTTTCCCGCGTCGACAATGCGGCGCTTTCACGCGCCATCGAAGCGATTCTCGACGGCCACCTCGCCGGGACGCGCCACGGCATCGGCCAGGACACCGACGGACTGCTGCGCGCGGGCGTGGCCGGCGTGCAACTCACCTGGATGGACGCGAAGGTCGAGGAGCGCGTGATCACGCCGCGCATCGGCAAGCCGGTCGAGATCGAGGCGCTTTGGCTCAACGCGCTGTGGATCGCCGCACAGACCAGTCCCAAGTATCGAAAACCATTCGAATCAGGCCTGAAATCGTTCCAAACACGCTTCTTCGACGAAGCGCGCGGGTGTCTCTACGACGTCGTCGATTGCGATCACGTTCCGGGAACCGTCGACGCGCGCCTGCGACCGAATCAACTGCTCGCGATCGGGGGACTTCCGCTGCAACTGCTCGACCGCAAACGCGCGCGCAGCGTCGTCGATGTCGTGGAGCAGGAACTGTGGACGCCCGTGGGGCCGCGTTCCTTGTCGCCCAAAGATGCCGAATACGTCGGCCGCTACGAGGGCGGTCCGCGCGAACGCGACGCGGTCTACCATCAAGGCGCTGTCTGGCCCTGGCTCGCCGGACCCTTCGTCGAAGCCTGGGTGCGCGCGCGCGGTTGCACGAATGCGGCGCGCAAGGAGGCGCGCAAGCGTTTCCTCACGCCGCTGCTGAAGCATCTCGACAGCGCCGGACTCGGCCACGTCTCCGAGATCGCCGACGGCGACAGCCCGCACCGGCCGCGCGGCTGTCCATTCCAGGCCTGGTCGCTGGGAGAATTGATCCGGCTCGACTTTGCCGTGCTGGTCGAGACGAAGGACGATTCCGTGCGCTGCGACGCGCTGGCCTGCGCGCAGTCGGGCTGCAAGCAAGTCGCGCGGCGGCGCTGATCTCCACAGCGCGCAATATGACCTCCTCAGCATCCGATTCGAAGAAACCTTCGACCAAGCGGCGCATTTGGCGCGTCGTGGCCCTGCTCGTCGCGGCGCCGCTCTTCTACCTGCTGATCCTCGCCGCGCCCTACTTCAAGCGCGCGCTCTTC
>JANMRV010000735.1:0-2450 GCA_031388685.1 Planctomycetota bacterium | reverse complement strand
CCAAGCGGCTTCAGCGTGAGCGCGAGCAACGTGCGCAACAACAAACCCGGCTTGCTGCTGTACACAGCTTCAGGCCGCGCCGCGACGCCGTTCAGCGGCGGAACGCTTTGCCTGGCCCTGCCGATCAAACGCACGAGCGCTGTGGTCAGCGGCGGCACACCCCTCCCGGCGAACGATTGCAGCGGCGTCTACTCGATCGACATGAATGCGTTCCGCGCGGGCGCGCTCGGCGGAACTCCGGCGGCCTATCTCTCGGTCGCGGGAACACTCGTCGACAGCCAGTTCTGGGGCCGCGATCCGGGTTTTGCCGCGCCGAACAACACGACGCTGAGCAACGCGCTCGAATTCCTGGTGGGGCTCTAATCCATGGAGAATCTCGGACGAAAGTGCGCGACGACGCTTGCGACTGCGCTCGCGCTGCTCGCGACTGCAGGCTGTTGGTGGAGTGAGGCCAGCCGCGCCCACGAGAAGGCCGAGGATGCATTGCCCCAGGACACATCGACGCGGATCGACTTCGATTTGCTGCCCGAGCGTTACTCGCCTGCAGGCTTCAGTTTCGCGCGCACCGGCGGCGGCGACATGGGCGCCTGGCGCGTCGATCGCATCAGGGATTCCTCGAACAACGTGCTGGCTCAGATCAGCGCCGACGGCACGGACTCGCGCTATCCGGTGTGTGTCTACGACGGATTCAGTGCCGCGGACGTCGCGGTTTCGTGCCGCTTCAAGACCGTCGACGGCCGAGTCGACCGGGCGGCCGGGCTCGTCGCGCGCTACGTGAACGAGCAGAACTACTATGTGGTCCGCGCGAACGCGCTCGAGGGCAATGTGCGGCTCTACCGCGTCGTCGCCGGCGTGCGCAAGCAGATCGCCGGCGCGGACAGCCCGGTGGATAGCGGCCGTTGGCACGACCTCGCGCTGCACGTGACCGGCAACCACTTCGAGGTGGTCTACGAGAACAAGTTGCTGTTCAGCGCGGACGATGCTGCGCTCACCGGCGAGGGCAAGGTCGGACTTTGGACCAAGGCCGACAGCGTGACCTGGTTCGATGATCTGCGCTTCAAGGCACTCGAGCACTGAGCGCGGCCCAAGCTGGCGCTGTTCGCGACAGGGCAGGCGTTCGAAGCTCGGCACTTCGGCGCGCTGGAGACGGTATCGGTGCGGCACGGGGGACAGATGCACTCGCGCTCTCGAACGCTGTGGATCTCATCTCCACCGCACGATTGGCGCGGAGCCTGAGAGTCTCGGCACGGGATCGACGCGCGCGTCTTTGCGCCGCGTTTCAGGTTCCGCTATAAATCCGGCCACATGAAGGAACTTCTGCAGCCGCTGCTCGATTGGTACTTGCGTTCTCTCGAGGGCGGCGGTTACTGGCTCGTCGGCCTGTTGATGCTGATCGAAAGCACGGTGCTGCCCGTGCCCAGCGAACTGGTCATTCCTCCGGCTGCGCACCTCGCGCAGACGAAGGGCGGCATGGAACTGTGGGGCATCGTCGTCGCCGGCACCGTCGGGTCGTGGTTGGGCGCGTCGATCATGTATTGGTTCTCGCGCCTCGCCGGCCGTCCGCTGGCGCTGCGCTACGGGAAGTACGTTTTCATTTCAGCGGCGAAGATCGAAGGTGCCGAACGCTGGGCGACGCACTACGGCTCGATGGGGATCTTCATCTCCAGGCTCTTGCCGGTGGTTCGCCACTTGATCGGGATTCCGGCGGGAATCGTGCGCATGGACTACCTGAAGTTTTCCGTGTTCACGCTGCTCGGCTCGGCCGTGTGGTGCGCCGTACTGTGCTGGGTGGGCGTGAAAATGGGCGAGGACATGTCGAAGACCGAGAACATGACCCACACCCTGTCGATCTGGGGCGGCGGTCTCTTGCTCGCGATCGGAGCGCTCTACTACTTCTTCGTGCACCGGCAGATGAAGTCGCAGCCGAAGTGATCGGCTGGCGATTCGAGGAGCTCAGTCGCGCCAGGTTGCTTCGCTCAATTCCGCTTCAGCTTCACGTAGCGAGTCACAGCAGGCTTGTCGCCTGCAGGAAAACCGACGGTCGCACTCGCGACACGCGCGTTGAAGATCCAGCGGCCGAAGTCACCGTCGTGTTGGCGACCTTCCTCGGGCATCGGGACTAGCGAGATGCGGAACTTGTCGCCCCAGCACGCGGGGATGTGAACCGGCTTCGACAGATCCTTTGCGGCTAGCGCGACGACGAAGTCTGGCTGCGCGCGCCTGTCCGCCTCGACTTCTGTACCTACCGAGAGCAGCGCTCCCACCTGCTCGCCGAGTTCGACGCTCATGCGCTGGCCCACGATGCGCGCCACGATGTCGGTGGTTCCGCCGGCAGGGAACGGCACGACGAGGCGGAGTGGCTTGGCCGGGAAATTCTGCGCCATGGCGCCCGGCGGACCGGATACTGCCGCGGCAACAGCGGCGCAGCAAATGGCGCCCAGAAATTTGTC
>JANMRV010000693.1:0-4004 GCA_031388685.1 Planctomycetota bacterium | reverse complement strand
GCCAACTCGAGGGCCCCTGGGACGTCGGCTCACCACCGCTCGCCGGTCCCTATGTCCTGGACGGCGTCGTGCGCGCACGCTTCAGCACGGGCCAGGAGTGCCGCTGGGACTCGCGGCTGAAGCCTGAAGTCATCGAACATGCCGCGGATGAATCGCGACTCTCGCCGGCGGAACTAGACGCGATTCGCGGCTCCGACGCGGGTATGGCCATGCTGCGCCGGCGCGACGCGGGGCTCGGCGCCAAATACGATTCGCCCTACGCGAACGAGTGGACCGTCGAAGTGCGCGACACAGCCTTCCTCGTGCGCGAGCGCGCGGAAAAGGGACGTTCATTCTTCGTGCGCCGTCAGGGCGACTGGTCCTACCTCGCCTGGGAAGCACCGAGCGCGAGCGCAGCGCAGGGACGCCTATGGATCTCCGACGGCGCTGGCCTGCGCGGATTCGAACCCTGAGCCAGGCGCCTGGTGCCCCGGCGCGGGTTCAGGATCTTCCAGCAGAGCGGCGGGCCAGCACGGAATTGCGCATTCCGTAGCCGAAGTACACCAGCAGGCCGACCAGCAGCCAGACTCCGAGGCGTGTCCAGTTGCTCCTCTCCAGGCCGAACATCAGCCAGATGCAGGCGCCTGCTGAAAGCAGCGGCGTGACGGGATAGCCCGGCACCTTGAAGGGCCGGACGCGGTCGGGCTCCCGAATGCGCAACGCGATCACGCCGATGGACACGAGCACGAAGGCGAACAGCGTGCCGATGTTGCACAAGTGGATCGCCTGGCTGGGTGTGATCACGGTCGCGCCGAAGGCCACGAACAAGCCCGTCAGGATCGTGCCGATATAGGGCGTGCGAAAGCGCGGGTGCACCTTGGCGAAGGCCTTGGGCAACAGTCCATCGCGGGCCATCACCAAGAAAATGCGCGCCTGGCCGAGCTGGAACACGAGCAGCACAGCGGTCATCGCCACCACCGCGCCGAGCGCCACCCAGGCCGCGGTTTTCGTGAAGCCGGCGACGCGCAGCGCCTCCGCCAACGGGTCCTGACCCGTGACCTTGTCCACGGGCAGGATGCCGGTGAAGACAAACGCGGTCGCGATGTACAGGACCGTGCACAGCGCCAGGGACCAGATCATGCCGCGCGGCAGGTTGCGCTGCGGGTCGCGGGTTTCCTCGGCGGCGGTCGAGACGGCATCGAAACCGATGTAGCTGAAGAAGCCCATGGCGGCCGCGCTCCAGATCCCCGGGAAACCGTTGGGCGCGAAGGGCACCCAGTTTTCGGCGCGCACGGCGCTCGCGCCAACGCCGATGAACACGAGCACCAGCGCGACCTTGAACACCACCATGCCGGCGTTGGCGCGCGCGCTCTCGCGCACGCCGATCACCAACAGGACGGTCAGCAGCATGGTGACCAGAAAGGCCGGAAGATTGAAAGCCAGCGCGTAGCCGGCCAGCCTCGGCGCGTCGGCCAGGGCCGTGCGCAGTTCATCGGACATGGCCGCGGCGTTCGCGGTCTGCAAATCCATGCGCAGCCAGGCCGGAAAATCCACACCCCACAGCGCGCGCGTCAAGGACCCCAGGTACTCGCCCCAACTGTGCGCGAGGTAGATGTTCCCGATCGCGTACTCCATGATCAGATCCCAGCCGATGATCCAGGCGATCAACTCGCCGAAGGCCAGGTAGGAATACGTGTAGGCGCTGCCGGCGGTCGGCACCATGGCGGCGATTTCCGCGTAGCACAGCGCGGCCAGTCCGCAGGTCAGCGCGGTCAGCAGGAACGAGATCACCACCGCAGGACCGGCGCCCAGGGATTGCTGGTTGCCCGCAACCATGTCGCCGATCGAAGAGAAGATCCCTGCGCCGATCACCGCGCCCACGCCGAGCATGGCCAGGTCGAAGGCTCCCAGAGAACGCTTGAGCGCGTTCTCGGGCCGTTCCATGTCGGCGAGAACATCGCCGGTGAGCTTGCGGCGCATCAACTGAGCAAGGAACGACATGGCGAGATCCTGGGATCTGGAGTCCGAGCGTGCGGGGGGAACGCGTGGGCCCTTTCAGGGCGTCAGTCGGTAAATCGTGCGCGGAAACGGGATCGCCTCGCGCACATGTTCGATGCCGCAGATCCAAGCCACGGTGCGCTCGAGGCCCAGGCCGAAGCCTGCGTGCGGGACACTCCCGTAACGCCGCAGGTCGAGGTACCACTGGAAGGCCTCTTCGGGCAACTTGTGTTCGCGGATGCGGCCGAGCAGAAGCTCGAGATCGTCCTCGCGCTGGCTGCCGCCGATGATTTCGCCGACGCCTTCGGAGCCGAGCACGTCGACGCACAATGCTTTGGACGGATCTTCGGGGTCGCGCTTCATATAGAAAGCCTTGACCTCCTTCGGATAGCGGTGCACGAGCAGCGGTCGATCGAACATGTTCGACAGGATCGTCTCGTCCGGCGCGCCGAAATCGTCGCCGTACTTGAACGTCGATTCCGGGTTGGCGGCCAGGATCTTGGCGGCTTCGTCGTAGGACAGGCGCGGAAACGGCGCGACGATCTTTTTCAGCTTGGAGAGGTCGCGTTCGAGCGCCGCGAGTTCGTTCGGCCGCCGCTCGAGCACCTGCGCGACGACGAAGGCGAGCATTTCCTCGGCCAGCAGCATGACATCCTCGAGCGTCGCGTAGGCGACTTCGGGCTCGAGCATCCAGAACTCGGTCAAGTGCCGGCGCGTCTTGGACTTCTCGGCGCGAAACGTCGGACCGAAGGTGTAGACCTTGCCGAGCGCCATCGCCGCGGCCTCGGCGTACAGCTGGCCCGACTGCGTGAGGAACGCGGTCTGCTCGAAGTAGGGCACTTCGAAAAGCGTCGAGGTCCCCTCGCAGGCATTTGGGGTGAAGATCGGCGAATCGACGCAGATGAATCCGCGCTCGTCGAAGAATCGCCGGATCGCCGTGATCACCGCGTCGCGCACGCGCAGGATCGCCCAGGTGCGCTTGGAGCGCAGCCACAGGTGGCGGTGATCCATCAGGAACTCGACGCCGTGTTCCTTGGGCGTGATCGGGTAACCCTGCACGCTCTGTAAAATCTCACCCTGCGTCACGTCGATCTCGAAGCCGCCGGGCGCGCGCGGATCTTCCTTGACGATGCCGATCAATTCGAGCGACGACTCCTGGCCGGAGTGGCCAAGTTTCTCGAACAATTCTGGCGGAACGTTGTTCTTGAACAGCACGCATTGGACGATGCCGGTGCCGTCGCGCAGTTGCGCGAAATGCAGCTTGCCCTTGGAACTCAGGTTGTAGAGCCAGCCGCGGACGGCGACGGTTTTGCCGACGTGCCTCGCGAGGCGCTCGACGGTGGTGACTTCGATCATTGCCGCCTGGAAATTACGGTTCAGGGGAACGTGGCGTAGGCGGACTGCATCGCGATGTCGACCAGCGCCCCGCCGCGGAAAGTGGCTTTGCCTTTGCAGGGCACAGCGTCGCGGCGCGCTTCGACGAGCACGTCGCCGCCGCTTTGAAAAATGTGCTCGAACTGCTCGCGCGGCGTGATCACGACGATCCGCTCGTAACCCAGCGCCAGCATGCGATTGGTGACGCGCTCGGCGAGGTCCACGGCCTGCGCCCCGGGATTCTCCAGGGCCGCCGAAGCGGGCCGCCCGGCCGAAAGCGAACGCAGCAGCGCGTCCTCGAGGCGCTTGGAACCGTCGCGAATCTCGGTCAGGACCTGTTCGATGCGTCGCAGGTCGAGGCCCTCCCGCGCGGAGTTCGAGGCCGTGGCGGCGCCTGAGGTTTCCTCGTTGCGAGCCAGGCCGGCGAGCCGACGCTCAATTTCTCCCAGGCGCGCCACCACGACCCACAGGGCCACGGCGCAAGCGCCCAGCAGCGCCAGCACGAGCCAGGACCCGCTTTGGGGCACGGCCTGGAGGCTGAGGGCAGGGAGATACGGCGTCGCCACGGGGCACGGAGCGTAGCATCCTGCGCTCTGGGCCGCGCCAGGGCCGCCCGAACGGTGCCATGCACCCGGCAGGCGGAGTGGCGCCTG
>JANMRV010000637.1:0-12134 GCA_031388685.1 Planctomycetota bacterium | reverse complement strand
GATCACGGTGAAACCGCCGCGGCGCGACAGGCGCTCCGGTTCGCCCTCCAGCGCGTTCAGCGCATCGGCGTCGAGCACCAGCGGCGCGCGGAATGCATCGGAAGTGAGAGCGGCAAGTACGCGCCGCGTGCGCTCAAGGAGCCCCATTCCGGGTCCCACCAGCCGCGCGTGGTCCTCGCGCTCCGCGAGCCGTCGCTCGAGCGACAAGTGCCCAAGCTCGCTCTCGCTCCAATCGAGCAGGACCGCCTCGGGAGCGGCCAGTGGAACGAGCGCCAGCAACTGCGGATCGAGCGCCGCCAGGGTCACCAGCCCCGCCCCCGCTCGCAGCGCCGCGCGCACCGCGAGGATTGCCGCGCCAGGCATCAGGCGCGAGCCGCAGACACAAAGAACCCGGCCGGCCTGCCCTTTGTGCGCGTCGATGGCGAGCGCAGGAGCCGCGGGCGGCGTGCGAACATCCGGCGAGTCCGCGCTCATTCCAACACCTCAATCCGCCCGACTTCGATGCCGGCCCAGTTGCGCAGCGCTCCGGCGCGCCAGGCGTGCAGCGCGCGCAGTTCCTCGCCGTCGAGGAAACCAAAGCGCTCGCACAGCGCGATCACCAGCGGGTGCAGGCCGCGCGTTTCGCCATCGTCGATCTTGATCGCGAGGCCGCGATCGGCTCCGCGAATCCCGACGACGTAGACCGCCTCGCCCCCGATCTTGGGGAAAAGGCGGCCCTGGGTGGCGCGCCCGAGGTCCGTGCAAAGTCGCTTGTGCTGGCCGGCGATCAGCTCGGGATGGCGCGCCGCCGCCTCGAGCAGACGCTCGCAGGCGCCGCGACGTTGCGCGGACAGCCGCTCGGGGTTGGACACGCGCGCGATGGCCGTGGCCAGGCGCACGAGCGGCATGCGGAAGGTCGGCGCGCTGCAACCGTCGATCGCGGTCGTGAGCTCGCCGGGCAGGACTCCGCTCATTGATTCCACGGCCGCGCGCGCCGCGCGCTGGACCTGATCCGCGGGGTCGAGGTAACGCACGGGGGCCATGCCGAGGTGGCAGGCCAGGCACAGGAAGCCCGCGTGCTTGCCCGAACAGTTGTTGTGCAGGCTGGAGGGTTTTTCGCCGCGCCGCGCGAGCTCGGCGCGCGTGCGCGGATCGCTGGGCGGCTGGGGACCGCACTGCAGCGCGTCGGCGGAGAGCCCGAGTCGCGCCAGCAGGCCGGCGACCGGCACGGTATGGCAGCTTTCGCCGCTGTGGGAGGAGAGGGCCAGCGCCACTTCGACTTCGCTGAGCCCGAAGCGATCGGCTGCACCGCTCTCGATCAACGGCAACGCCTGGAGCGACTTCACGGAACTGCGGGCGAAAACCCTGGCCTTCACGTCCCCCGCACTGTCGATCACCTGGCCGGAACTGTCGACCAGCGCCCAGGCCCCGCGATGCTGCGACTCGACCCAATCCCCACGCCAGGCGCGGACCAGAACGGGGTTGTCGGGGTAGGTTGCCTGGGGCGCGTCAGCCTGGAGTTCGGGTCGGAGCATGTGGGTGAGATGAAAGCTCGCAAAGATCGAGCGCCAAGGCGGATTCTAGCCCGGCGCCGAGCCCTCGTCTGGGATGACGCCTGGGGGCAGGCAGCGCCGCCGGTTCCGAGCGCACAACCGCGCTCCGTGGAGCCTGCTACCATAATTGAGCATGTTCCTTCCCCCCGAGCATTCGCCCCGCGACCCGCGTCGCGCACGCGGCGGCGGCGCGCGAAATCCGCGCGGCGAGGCACGAATTCCGCTACCGATTCGGAAGAGTCTGCGCAGCGAAGCGAACGAAGCCCCGCCGATCCTCGGCGAGTGGCTGGTGGCGCCGATGCTCCTGCTCGCGCTGGCTGCTTGTCTGCGCTTGGCACTGGGCGGCGCGGATTCAAGTTTCGCGATCAGCTTCGCGCTGCTGCTGGGTCTGGGTGTCTTCTGGATCGCGACGCGCCTGTACATGTCGCCGCCGTCGCCGACGCCTGCCTGCCCGCACTGCAAGCGCAAGGCACTCGTGCGGATCGACGCGCTGCAGTCAACGGGTGCGCGCTGCATGCATTGCAATTGGCGCGACGAACGCGCGGACGCGGAGCGGCTGGGTGCGCTCGTTCCGTTAGAGGCGCATTTCCGCGCCGGAGTGCACGCGCTGCGTTCGCCGCTCGCGCCGCGCGCCGTGCGCCGCGATCGACACAGACTGCGCGGCGATACCGACGATCGTCCCTTCGGTGACCGTCCGCCGCAGGGCCCCTCGGGCCGCGGCCGCCGGCTACGCTGACGCGCCCCACTTGCGCTGAGGCGCGAATTGTCCCAGGCTCCCGCTTCAAGGACTGTGCCGCCATGTCCAGCGAACCTGAGTCGAAGATGATCGAGATGCTGCTCGGACGCATCGTGATGCGCGCGGACTCGGCGCAACAGTTCATCTTCCTGACCGAGCGCGGAGGCGGGCGCGGATTCCCGATCGTGATCGGCGCCGCCGAAGCTGCGGAAATCCATCGCGTCGTCACCAGCGTGGAGTCGCCGCGTCCGCTGACCCACCAGCTCGCGCATTCGATCCTGCAGGCGCTCGACGCCGACCTCGTGCGCTGCGACATCGTCGATCTGCGCCAGAACACGTTTTTCGCGCAACTGGTCCTGCGCCGGCGCAGCTCGAACGAAGTCGCGATCGTCGATGCGCGGCCCAGCGACGCGATCGCACTCGCGCTGCGTGCCAAGGCCACGATCCGCGTGGCCGAGTCGGTGCTCGATCAGGTGCGGACGGACATGAGCAGCGACCCGCTGCCGAAACCCGATCAGCCGGAATGAGCTGGCGTGCTGTCCTGCGCCGTGCTCCGCGGACCTGGATCCTGCTCGGCCTGTACAGCCTGTTCACCCTGTTGACCTTCGGGGCCGTGATTTCCGCGCAGTCGGCCGGCACGGGCGAGCCGACCTCCTATGCGCTCCAACGCATCGCGCTGACGGCCGTCGCCCCGCTGAGCGGCCCGTTCATCGGCGCGATCGCGCGCGACTGGCAGTCGTGCTGCGCCGCGAATTCCTGGAGCCTTCTGCCCGTGGCCGGCGCGGCTCTCGCCGTCGCATGTCTCGTGCAATTCTTGCCGCTGGGCGCGGGCCGGGCTTGGGATCGATTGCGCCCGTCCTGCTGGACCGCCGGCTGGCTGATTTGGTTCGGCTCGGGCATCTTCTCGCTGGGTCACGCGTTGGAATGAGCGAGAGAGAATTGCGAGCGCGCTCGCCATCGGTGAGACTCCGCGCTTCGTGCCGTTCCACGGAGGCGTGGCAGAGTGGCCTATTGCAGCGGTTTTGAAAACCGCCATACCGAAAGGTATCGAGGGTTCGAATCCTTCCGCCTCCGCCACCAGCGATCGATGGTGAAGCGCTGAAGCCAGCCCGAGCGGCTGACTTGGCCGCCCGGCTCCGCATTCACGGAGGCGCGGGCAACGCTCGATCAGCTTTCCAGGCGCACGCTCAAGCCACGCTCAAATCACGGGCCGATCAGGAATCGGAGTCCGTCGGAGAGCGTCGCATTGTCCGGCGGAGCGAAGCCATTGTCGCGGCCCCAGAACTGCGCGTCGACAACGGTGCCCTGCACGGTCAGGAACGCCGCCGGCGTGCCGCCGAGTGCGCCAACCGCAAAGGCGTTCATGTCGAGCGAGTAGACGCCCGAGCAATCGTTCGGCGGCGCGTTTCCGCCCGAGTTCAGCGGGACCGAGCGCTTGATCGGCGCGTTGATGCAACGCAAGCCACCGGAGAAAGGCACCGCGACCTGACCGCCGTTGGTGTAGATGCACAATCCGGGCTTGTTGTTGATGACGTTGCTCGCCGTGATCACGAAACCCGAGCCGGCCGAAGCGCTCGGGGCTCCACTGCCCGCGATCGTCGGCGTGCAGCCAAGACTGTTCAGCTTGGCCGTGCAGTACGCCACCGTCGGCGAGGTGTAGGTGACCGTCAAGACCGGCCGGTGAGCAGGCAACGTGTTCTCGCGCGAATCGAAACGCTTCGCGGTGCCGCTGACGGTCTCGTCACCGGTCAGGACCCAGCCGAAGTTTTGGCTCGGAAAGTTCAGCCAGGACTGAACGTCGCTGACCATGCCGGGCTGTGACGGGAAGACGTAGGTGCCCGTGGCGCCGATCACCAGCGAACCGCTGACCGTGACGCTGAAGTCGCCGCCGGCGTTGGTCCAAAACGACGAGGGGAAAAAGGTGTGCAGCCAAGTGGCATCGCCACTCGTCGCCGCCACTCCGCCGCCACCGCCTGGCGGAGCGACCGAGGTGCCTTCACCCCAGTTGACCAGCACGCGCCGCAGATCGTGGTTCAGGTTGCCGGAGTTCGTCTGCGAACAATTGAGCTGCAGAGTGACGGCCGTGACCGTCGAACCGAACGGAATCGCGCTCAGGTCGAAAGCCATCAGGCCGCGCCGGATGGAAAGGGTCGCGTTGCCGCTGCGGCCGGCGAAAAACGCGTCTCCCGCGCCGTTGGACAGCGAGCCGGTGGCCGACTCGTAGAGCGTGTTGTCCTTCGCGGTCGTGACCTGGAGTTGATCGGCCTGGGCAATCGCGGTGAGCGCGGCAAGGCCGGCGAAAATGAGCTGTGCTTTCATAGTGGGCAGAGTTGTGGACCAAGAAGTGTTCACTCTAAAGGTAGCACGCCCTGCAAATCGCGGCCGGGGCGGCGGCTCAGCGCAGCCAAAAACTCTCGCCGTCGCAAAGCAGGGCCGCCTGCACGCCGCGCGCGGACTGATTTTTCCCCGCGGCCGCGGGAACAAGCACGGCTCGGCGCGCGTCGAAAATCGCGACGCTGCCCTCGCCCCAGACTCGCCAGAGCTTGGGCCCGACTTCGACTGCGGTCTTCTCGTCGATCCCGACGCCCACGTACTCGGGATGGTCGAGTACGGCCGAGTAGAGCCGCGCCCAGCGTTGACGCTTGATGAAATGCTGATCGACGATCACGTCGGTCCACAGGCCGAGACCCGCAACGAGTTCGGTGGCGCCAGCGTGCACGTTCTCGAGGTCGGCCTCGCCGGTGAGCATCAGCGGGCTCATCACCGCCGCGCCCGCGCTCGTTCCGCCCACGACGGCGCCGTGGCGATAGCTGAGTCGAATGTCATCGACCAGATGCGCTTCCTCGAGTGCCTTCATCAACCGGGCCTGGTCGCCGCCTGGAAACCAGATCAGCGCGGCTTCGGCGATCGCTTTTTCGCCCTCGGCCTCGACGAGCGGGTCGAGGCAGAGCATGTGGGTCGCGCCGGCTTCGGTCCACAGCTCGATCGAACCCTTGCCGCGATCGGCCAACTCGGAGGCCTGCGGAAGGATCAGGATCTGTGCATCCTTGCCTCCGGCAAGTTCGAGCATGCGCGCCGTCATCGCGGGTGTCGTTCCGCCTCCACCGACCACCATCAAAGTGCCTGTGGGCAGCGGCGGCAGCGGCGGAGGCGGCCGGCGAACGACAACTTCCGACGTGGAACAGCCGGCGATCGAACAGGCAACGAGACACATCCAATAGGTGAGTCGCATGGAGCGCGATTGTACCGGCCGCAACCGTACAATCGCGGCGTGGTGGACTCGTACACGCGCGAACGCATCGAAAACTGGGTCGGCGACTTCGTGCACGGCGATCGCGCGCGCGAGTTCGCGGCCGCGACGATCGAGTTCGCGCCGGAGATCCTCGTGCGCTTCCTGTGCGCCGCAAGCGACGCCCGCGGAGTTGGCCTCGATGAGCTCAGCGAAGCGGACGTGCGCGCGAGCCTGCTCGGCGAAGTCGCCAGATTGAACCTTTCCCCCAGCGTGCGGCGCGAAACGCCGTCGCTGTGCGCGGCATTCCTGTCGGAACTCGAGCGCGAGGGTCGCCTGGGCGGCGGCCGCGCGCTCTCGAGCTTTGTGCGCGCGCTGCAAGGCGCCTTCGACACAGCTGCGGGCGGCCCGCAGAAACCGTTCGTGCGCCCCGGCAGTGAACTCTCGCGCAACGACCCCTGCCCCTGCGGCAGCGGCAAAAAATACAAGAAGTGCTGCCAGCGCGCGCTGTAGTGGATCGGCCTGGGGCCGGTTGTTGATGACACTTCCGCCGCACGCCGCTACCCTGGCTCGCCCCAAACTCGCCCCAGGAACTTCCACATGCCCACAAATCACGGTCCGGCTATCGAGGCCGGCAAAGTCGTCACGCTCCACTACACGCTCCGCGACGCCGCGGGGAACGAACTCGACAGCTCCGGCAGCGACGAACCGATCCAGTACCTGCACGGGGTCGGGATGATCGTCCCGGGTCTCGAAGACGGTCTCACTGGCAAGCACCAGGGCGAACGCGCCAAGGTGGTCGTCAAGCCCGAGGACGGTTACGGCGAGCGCGATCCGCGCGGCATCCAGGAAGTTGCGCGCGACACGTTTCCTCCGGAGACGCCGCTCGAAGCGGGCCTCGAATTCGAAGCCGAAGGCCCCGATGGCGATCCGATCCTGGCCAGTGTGGTCTCGATCGAAGGCGACACGGTCACGATCGACCTGAATCACCCGCTCGCGGGCGTGACGCTGCACTTCGACGTCACGATCAGCGAAGTGCGCGACGCCACCGCGGAAGAACTCGCGCACGGCCACCCGCACGGCGCGGGTGGGCACGACCACGACTGATCCGGTACCAGGCTCGACTTCGACATCCTGACCCGCGCGCCACGCGCGCGGGTCAGGATGTCGAAGTCGAGCCTGGTACCGTATCCACTCGTCCGCTGAGCAGCATGCACTCGAGCGGGCCGTTGAGCAGCGCTCGACGCTGAAGCCCGGGCAACGCGAGAGCTTCGGCGAGCCTGGGATTCGCGGTCAGCAGCGCAAGCGTGTATCCGCGGCAGTGCGCGGCGACGAAACGGCCGAAGCGCCGATAGCTCTCATCGAGACCGCGCTCGACGCCGACGCGTTCTCCGTAGGGAGGATTGGTGACGATCCACGCGTTCCAACCCTTGGTCGGCTCCCACTCGGTGGCTTCGCCAAGTTCGAGATCGATCGCATCCTCCAAGCCGGCGCCGGCGAGATTCTCCTTGGCGCCTTCGATCGTCGCGGGATCCCAGTCGCGGCCCTGCAGCACCAGGCGGGCCTTGGGGCTCGCAGCGCGCTGAGCCTGTTCCAGCAGTCGCTTCCACGCGTCCGCGTCGTAACCCGGCCAACGTTGGAAGCCGAACTGCTTGCGCTGCAAAGCCGGCGCAATGTTGCGCGCCATCAGCGCGGCTTCGATCAGGATCGTCGCTCCGCCGCAGAACGGATCGACCAACGGCGCGCGGCGATCCCAACCCGAGAACATGACCAGCGCCGCGGCAAGCGTTTCCGAAAGCGGCGCGCGGCCCTGATAGCGCCGCCAGCCGCGCTTGTGCAGTGATTCGCCTGAAGTGTCGACGAGCAACGTGCAGCGATCCTTGACCAAGTGCACGTGGATCGAAACGTCGGGATCCTGCTTGTCGACGTCGGGACGCTGTCCTTCCGCGGTCCTAAGCTTGTCGACGATCGCGTCCTTGACGCGCTGCTCGATGAACAGCGTGTGGTCGAGCGCCGACGCGTTGGTGTGCGCGACGATGGCGAAGGTCCGCTCGCCGGCAATGAAACTGGCCCAGTCGACTTCGCTCGCGCCGGCGTAGAGCGCAGCGTCGTCCTTGGCCTCGAAGCGCGCGATGCGCATCAGGACGCGGATGGCCGTGCGCATCCACAGATTGGCGCGCATCGCGTCCTGCAGCGTGCCCTCGAATTGGATGCCGCCGACCTGACGCTCGACCCGGCCGAGCTTCAGTTCGCGCGCCTCGGCGTGCAGCAGCACTTCGAGGCCGGGCGCGCACGTCACGAAGAAAAATACCTTGGAAGGTTGGCTCATCGATTGGCGGTCCGGGCTGAAATGCGTGCGCCGCCGGTCATCTCAGGAAACGCCGGCATTCCTCGGACAATTGCGCCAGCGAGGCTTTGCCTGCGCTGATCAGCGATGCTTCGTCGCTCAGCGGCTTCCAGTCGTAGCCGTAGGCCTCGACCAGGCCCTTGTGGCCCTCCATCGGGATGTACAGGATTCCTCCGTCGAGCCAGAGACCAAGTTCCTGCCATCCGGCGATC
This sequence comes from Planctomycetota bacterium, assembly GCA_031388685.1. Classification (GTDB taxonomy): domain Bacteria; phylum Planctomycetota; class UBA1135; order UBA1135; genus JADJQU01. The sequence continues at coordinate 4,078 of JANMRV010000637.1, read as the reverse complement.
ACGCGCAAGCGCGAGGCGGGCGGGTCGAGCAGATTGAAACCGACCGAGTACTTGCTGCGCAGAGCGGCGTCGACGCCGAGCATTTCCAGAAGCGTCGGCGCGAGATCGATGTGGCTGGTCGGCCGCTGTTCGTCGCCGGGCTCGATGCCCGGGCCGCGCATCACGAAGCTGACCCAGGTCTGCTCGGGCGTGAAATTCGAGGTGTGGCCGAAGCGGCCGTGCTCGTAGAACTCCTCGCCGTGGTCGCCGGTGACCACCACGATCGTGTTGTCGGAAAGTCCGCGCGCCTCGAGTTCGGCGAGCATCCCGCCGACCGCGACGTCGGCCGCGGCGCAGGAATTCTTGTAGCGGTTCTTCACGCGCAGGATCAAGTCGGCGCTGGGCTCGCCACCGAGCTTCAGGTAGTCGATGCGCTTTTCATAGGGCAGGTGCGGCGTCAGCGCGGGATCGACGGAATAAGTCTGGTGCGGCGAATCGATCAGCGCAAAGGCGAAGAACGGCCGAGCGCTGTCGCGCACGGCGAGCCAGTCCTTGAAGTCCTTCGCGACCTTGCGATCGCGCTCGTACTTCTCGGCCCCCTCGAACTTGTCGTGCACGGAATCCTCGACCGAGACCCAGCACGTCGAACGGAACTCGGGCGAATTCATCGAAGCCGCGGAGATCACGCGCGGTTCGTATCCGCCTTCGACCAGGGTCGTGACCAGCACCGGCGGAGCCTGCTCGTTCAAGATCGAGGCCCAGTAGGAACCGTGCAGGCCGTAGACCAGCGAGAAGATCCCAAAACGCGTCGCGTTGCCGCCGGAAAGATGTTGCTGGAAGCGCCGTCCGCCTGCGGCCCACTGCGCAAGCTTTGGCGTGACTTCCGCCGTGAGCATGTCGTTGCGCCACGAGTCGATCACGACAACGAGGATGTTCGGTTTCGCGTGGGCCGGCGCGAGTTTGGGCCGCCCGAGCGGATACTGGATCAAAACGCCTTCCGGAGCGAGCTCGACCTTGGCGCGTTTCGCGAGGTCGTAACCCAGTTTTTTCCCGATCAGTCTTTTGAGCGTGAACGGCTGATAGAGCGGGAAAAGTCGGCTGCGCGCCATCACTTCGCGATTGCGCGTCATGTCGGCAACGGCATAGCTGCCCTTCTCGCCCAGGATCGCAGCGAAAAGGAGCATGGCAACGATCCACGCCGGGCGCGCGAACCAGCGCCGCGTCGAAATCGGCGCCTGCGCAATGCGCCGCGCAGTCCAAGTCCACAGCCAACCTTGCGCGACGGCGCAAACCAGCGCGCAAGTGCCGACCTGCAACCACAGGATCGCATCGAGGTGGATCGAATCCTCCGATCCGCTGGTCGTCAGCTCGTGCCAGACCAGTCCGTTGAAGTGATACCGGAACATCCCGTAGATCACCGTGTCGGCGTACAGCAGCACGAGGAACAGCGTCCACAGGAATGCGTGAACGAAGGCCAGCGTGCGCGCGGATTTCACGAAGCAGCCGAGCGCCGACAGCGGCAGGAAGATCAGCGCGGCGAGCATGGCCACGGTCGAAACGAGCGCACCCTGCATGAACACGTTCGCGGAAAACTCAGCGCTGGCGGAAGCGTGCGCGAGCCAGCGTTGACCGATGATCGCGCCCAGCACGATGTTGGCGATCCAGGCCCAGTAAGTCGCGCCAAGCCGCGCGCGCCTGTCGATCGTCGGAGCTTCGCTCACTGAGAACCCGGCGCGCTTCTCACGTTGGAAAGGTCGAGGAATTCAGTGCAGTCCTTCGACAACGCGCGCAGCGCCGCGGCCTGCCTCCCGATGACGCGCTCCTGATCGGGAAGCAGGTTCCAGTCCTGGTCGTAGGCCGCCAGCTCGAGCGGACGGCCAACGTCGAGCGGAACGCGGAAAATCCCGTCCGCGGTCCAGAGGCCAAGTTCGCCCCAGCCCGCGACGACGCGATCGCGCTGGGCCGGCGGCGCAAGCAGATTCGAGCCGAGCGTCCAGGACTTGCGCGTCGAGGCCGCGAGACCGCAAGCCTCGAGCAGCGTGGCTGGAACGTCGATGTGCGAAGTCGGCCGTCGTTCGACGCCCGCTGCGATTCCCGGCCCGCGCAAGATCATCGGCACGCAGGCCTGCGCGGATGTGAAATTCGAAGTGTGCCCCCAGTGGCCGTGCTCGGCGAATTCTTCGCCGTGGTCGCCCGTGATCACGACGATCGTGTTGTCCAACGCTCCGCTGAGTTGCAGCGCGGCAAGCATGTCGCCCGCGATGCTGTCCACGTAATGCAGTGCATTCTTGTAGCGATTGCGCACTTGCTCGCGCAGCAATCCATCATGCGTGCGCGCCATCTCGAGGTAATCGAGCTCTAATGCGTAGGGTTTGAACAAGGCCTGATCGGCCGGGAAGTCGTAGGTTTGGTGCGCCGAGTCGAGCAACGCAAAGGCGAAAAACGGCGCGCCTTCCGCGATCGCGCCGGGCAACCATTCGGCGAAGCGCTGACCGAGCAACTGATCGCGTTCGGCGCGCCGCGTCGAGGGGAAATGGTCTTCGACATCGCTCGCGATGTTGACCCAAGCGGTCTCGCGAAACTCCGGAAACTCCATCGATGCGCTGGAGAACACGCGCGAGCGGTAGCCGGCCTCCGTGAGCGCGTCGAGGAGCAGCGGAGAGCGTTTCTCCTCGAGCACCGGCCACCAATACGAGCCGTGCAATCCGTACAACAGCGTGAACAACCCAAAGCGTGTGGCGTTCCCGCCGGAAAGGTGATCGTCGAAGCGCCTTGCTCGCTCTGCGAAGGCCCAGAGTCTTGGAGTCACCTCGGCGTTCAGCATGTCCTGCCGCCACGAATCGACGACCAGGATCAATATGTTCGGGCGCGGACCGCCGCTCGGCAGGCGCACTGCCTGCGCGGGTTGTGCGAGACGGGCGCCGTCGTGGCGGATTTCGATGTCGAGAGCACGCAACGCGCCGGCGGTCGTGTTCAGAGGCAGCAGCTCCGAAACGCTGAGGCGCGGATAGATCGGGAAGAGCTGCGACAATGCGACGACTTGCCGATCGCGCGAAATGTCGGCGTCGGCGTAGATCGTCTTCTCGACGCTGACCAACGCCGCGAACAGCAAAATCCACGCGAAGCTGGTGCGCAGACGGTGTCGTTCTGTAGTGCGCTCGATGCGCATCCAGGCAAGCTTCCAAAACAGCCATTGCCCGAATGCGATCAGCGCAAACAGGCCTGTGCCGAGCGCCCAGATGCGCGGCCCGAGGTGATAGGAGTCCTGAGAGCCGCGCGTCGTCAACAGATTCCAGGCCGCTCCGTTCAGGTGATAGTGGTAGAGACCGAACACGCGCGTATCGATTTCCAGCGTCACCTGGAACAGCGACCACGTCACGGTTTGAAGCACGAGAAATGTGCGATCGCCGAGCCTCGAGATCGCCGCCAGCGCGAGGAACGCGCCGGGCAACAGCAGAAGCGTGAGCAGCGAGGTCAAAAGCCCTGCGTGGGCGAACCACCAAAGCCGCGCGCCGGAATCGTCTGGGAGCGCGTCGAGATAGGACCGGCCGATGAAACAGGCCAGGGCCAGATTGGCAAGGCCGACGAACAGCATCGCCTGCAATCGCCCAGGGCGCTGCGCGGGTCCCCGGCTGGAGGTCGAATTCGCCGGCAAGGACGGAGTAGCCGACATGGATCGGCCATGATAGCGATTCGATTCACCGGCCAGCGAACTCGGCAAGACTCGACATCCGCAGGTTTCGCCCTACTGCGAGCCTTGTTCGCTTGTGCCCGCGGGACAGCGCTCGTAAGCTCGTCGCCCCTCACGGACCCCTGCGGAGTGGTGGCAGAGTGGCCGAATGCGCTAGATTGCTAATCTGGTGTCTCCTTTTTGGGGACCGCGGGTTCGAATCCCGCCCACTCCGCCATCCGTATTTCGAGCAGCCTGCTGCTTGAATCCGGCGCGCTCGCAAGCGACTCTCGCAGCGTTCGCAGCGGCTGCGCACACCCGGTCCATGAGCCTGAAATTCGTCTTGAGCGCCCTGCTTGTCGCCATGGCGGCGCTCGCATCCGGCTGTCGCGCGCAGCGCGAGCTGTTGATCAGCAGCGAACCCCCGGG
>JANMRV010000622.1:0-4266 GCA_031388685.1 Planctomycetota bacterium | reverse complement strand
AGCGCGCCGCGCGGTGGCGCGTTGTGTCCGCCCGCACTCGGCAACTCGACCACGAAGCCGTCGAGCTTGCCCGTCGGATTGCGCATCAGGTGCGCGGCAAGCGTCGACGACGCGATGATGGCGAGGAATTTCGGACGCTTCAGCGGCTCGAGTTCGAGCCTCGGAAAGACGACGCGCGGATCGAAGTGCGCGCGGTGTTCCGGCGCATCCGACGGACCGGAGGCGTTGACCTTGATCGAGACCGCAGCGTGCAAAGCCAGCCGGTCGAGAACGCCGGGAATCTCGCGCGGAATCCCCGCGCCCATCAGCACGAAGTCCACGCCGGCGAGCATGGCGCCGTAGATTCCCGCGAGATTCGGGAACTGGATCTTCTCAAGGAAGTTGATCCCGATCAGACCCTCGTGACCTTCCTTGGCGAGGAAGACTTCGACGAACGCTCCGATCGCGACCTGTTGCTGGAAAGCGAGCGTCGGCCGCGCGGAAGGCATCGAGCAGAGTTTGTAAGAGCGACCCTTGCGGCCCTGTGGCAAGAAGTACGAGCGCAGCACGCCGCGCACGATTTCTTGATCGGGGAAGTGCGCCAGCGCGCGGCGTACGTTGCCGCCGACGTCACCGTCCTGCAGTCGGCGCGCCATCACACTGTTGACCGCGGTGCCCGAAACCACACCGAGTTGACCGAGCGTCGAAACCGCGCGCGCGAGGCGCCAGCTCGAGATCGCGGCTCCCATGCCTCCTTGAATGATGACCGGCATCTCCATGCGAACGTTGAACATAGCGGCTCGCCGCAGGCATCGCCTCTGCTTCGAGCGTCATTCCACTTCGTCGGGCAAAACCGGCGGCTCGCGAGAGCTGGAGAAATGGCGTTGAATCGAGCGTCAGCGCTTCACACCTGGCCCGAGGGGCTCGGACAGCGCGCCGCCGCAGTGCTCATCGAGCGCGCGCAGGAAAGCCGCAAACTGCTGTGTATTCTCGGCATCGGGGCCCTCGATCGTCCTGACCAGAGGTCGCAACCCGTAGTATCCAGAGGACGTTCCGAAGCACTTTTTCCGGCGCCGGAACAGCAAGGCCGAAAGCCGCGAGAAGGGCTTGGCTTCCGGCTCAGCTCTTCAATTTCTTCGCCAACTCGACCGCTTCGAAGGCCGACAGATTCGCGACCGGCGGTTTGTTCTCGGCGATCCCAAGCACCGCGTTGATCGCCGCCACGCGCACGGTGTTGTCGTTCGAATCCAGGAACGCGCGCGCTTTCGACAGCGCGGTCTTGTCGCCGCAGCCGGCCAACAGATTCAGGCACGCGACGACGCGCTGGCGATCTTCCTTCGGCAAGAGCGGCGCGCCGGGCGCTTGCACGTCCGTGGGCTTGAACATCGCTGTCACGACCGCGGTCGCATCGGGTCCGCGCACGCCTTCGAGCGCGGCGCGAATCACGACGCCGCGCTTGTTCCAGTTTTCGACGGCGGCCACGTGCAGCGCGCCCAAGCCCGCCGTCGAGCCGGTCGAGGTCGCGCACAGCGCCGCGGCGTAGCGCTCGTCGGAGTCGGCCTTGTCGCCGTCCTTCACGAGTCGCGCGAGCAGCGGTTCGGCCAAGGACTTCAACTCCGCATCGGGAAAGAGTGCGCAGCGCAGCAGCACGTAGAGACGCACGTCGCGCGACTTGGATCCAAAGTCCTTCGCGAGCAGGCGCGTGTGCTCCGCGGCGGTGATCTGATCGAGGATTCCCGTGATCCGCCCGCGCACGATTTCGTCCTTCTCCTTGCCGAGCGCGGCGAGCAGGAGCGGTGCGGCGCCGGCGCCCGCTTTGATCAATCCGTCGTGTCCGAGGGCGGCCATTTCGTCGGTCGCGGCCTTGCGGACTCGCTCGACGTCCGTCTGTGCGTTGCTCAGCGCTTCACCCTTGAGCACGGGCCAGGCTTCCAGCCGCGGCTTTTGCTCCGGCCGAGCAGGCTGTTCCTTCGGCGCGACGGGTGGCGGCGTCGGAGGCGTCTGCGCCGACGCGTTGAAGGAGAACGGGGCGCCAATGGACAACAACAAGAGCCAAGCGCGTGTCTTCATGGCTGACGGATTCCCATCAGGTACTTCGTGCGTTCGGGAACGATCGCGTCCCAGGCCGGGTCGACGATCGTCAGGCGATGTTTTTCCAATTCTGCGCCCTGGGTGATCATCGAGTTCGATTTTTCACTGTAGGGCGCTTCGATCGTATCGAGAACCAGTTCCGTGGCGGCAGGCTCGTGGCCTTCCTTGCGCGAAAGCGTGCGCACGCGCATGAACGAACCCGGCATCTCGATGACCTCAGACCAGGCTCCGGCCTCGAGGTTCATGGCGGTTCCCCAAGCGAGCAGGCCGATCTGCTTCCACGAGCCCTTGATTTCATGACCGATGGCCCCGCTGTTCATCGGCGGTCCGAACTGAGTTCCGGCCTGGATGCGCGCGAACTTTTCGTCGATCGAGCGCCGGGCCTTGTCGCGCTCCGATTCTGACGCGCGTGAGCGGATCAGGGCGCGCGGCAGGGCGATTTCGTTGAAGGCAAGGCGCTTCAACTGCAGTTCCCCCCATTGCGGTTCGACGAGCATCACGGCGGCGACACCCTCCGCGATTTCGTCCGCGCTGACCGGCACGTCATCGATGGCGACCAGCGTTCCGGCGGGCCAAGCAACGGCGGATTTGGTTTCGTCGCAGGCTCCGATCCAGAGGCACGAAAGCAGCGCCAGGCTCAAGCCCGACAGCTCGCGCCTGTCGAGCGCTTGGCTCCAGCACAACGACCGATTCTCACTTGCGCTGCCGCGCTGATTGCCGCTTCGCTCCGCCACCGCTACTCTCTTACCGCCGACCGGGCGGATTCGGCGCATGAAGATCCTGCTCCTGACCCACAAGGTACCCTGGCCACTGCACGACGGGTACAGCCTTCACAACTACCATTATTCGCGCCAGTTGGGCGGGCGGCACGAACTGCATCTGATCGCGCTGGGCGAAGGTGCTTGCCCCGCGGAGTTGAACGGCCTCTACGCCTCGGTCCGGATCCTGCCGCGCCGGCCTGAACCGCGGCGGCGCTCGTTCTTTTCGCGCGCGCTGCACGCGCTGTCCGCCGACGAGCTGCACGATTTCGATCCCGCCGTGATGGCCGTGATCCAGGAAGTGCTCGAGCGCGAGCGCTGCGACCTGGTCTGGGTCGGCGGGGCCAAGATGCTCGTATATTCGCGCCGCCTGAGCGCCGTGCCCGCCATGGGCGACATCGCCGACGACGGGGTCAAGGATCATTGGACGCAGATGTGGACGAGCCGCGCGCCGCTGACTTTTCTGCGGCGCTGGCGCGACTATGTGTCCACCCTGCGCTACCAACTCGCTTACTTGCCGCACTGCCGAGTGGTCAACGTCGTCGCCGAGGAGGATCGGGCCTCGCTGCTTGCACGGCTGCCCGGACTCGACGTCAGCGTGATCCACAACGGTGTCGACGCCGAGTACTTCCAGTCGCGCGAGGCCGAGGCCGAAGTGCCCACGCTGGTCTTCGAAGGCAGCATGGATTTCATGCCCAACGCGGAAGCCGCGGTGCACTTCTGCCGCGAAGTGCTGCCGCTGGTCCACGAACACGAGCCGCGTGTGCGCATGCTGGTGGTCGGGAAGGGGCCGATTCCAGAGGTGAAGGCCCTGGCGCGGCCCGGAGTCGAGGTCACCGGATTCGTGCAGGATGTCAGGCCCTACCTGGACCGCGCCTGGGTGTTCGTGTGTCCGCTGCTCTCCGGAGCGGGGATCAAGAACAAGATCCTGCAGGCCTGGGCGATGCAGAAGGCCGTCGTCGCGACGCCGATTTCCACCGGCGGGTTGGTCGACGCCGGCTCCAATCTGATCATCGCGGACGGCAAGCGCGCGTTCGCGGCCGCGATCCTGCGCTTGTTCGCCGAAGAGCGCCTGCGTCGCGAGCTAGGGCAAAAGGGCCGCGCCACGGTCGTGCAGCACTATTCGTGGGAAGCGAAGGCGCGGCAGATGGAAGCGGTGCTCTCGAAAGCCGCCGGCCCGCATCCGCCGGTGCGCTCGACGGCTGCCGCGCGGTCGGATTGAGGACCCGCAGAGTCCGCTGCTCCCGCGCGCAATCGTGCGCGTGCTCCAGCGGGAGTGGATTCTCGTCCGATGGCGGGGTCAAGTAGCCAGCCCCGTGTCCAGCCCCAGTCAAGAAGCGCCCGCGGAAGCGCCCAAGGAAACCTCGGTCGCGAGCCTCGCCAGGCACAGCCTCGTTTACAGCTTGGCGCCGCTCTTGCAGCGTTTCGTCGCCCTGGC
>JANMRV010000608.1:0-3270 GCA_031388685.1 Planctomycetota bacterium | reverse complement strand
CTGGTCGGTTTCTCCGGCGTCGCCAAGCACTTGCGCCAGGGCGGCGGCGACACGATCACGCGTCTGTTGGCCGGTGTCGCGAGCTTCGTGCGCGACGACATGGTTTTTCCCGCCATGGGGCGCGAGCGGGGCCAGAAGTTCTTGCCGTTCTTCCTGAGCCTGTTCTTCTTCATCCTGTTCATGAACCTGCTCGGCATCGTGCCGGGCGGCGCGTCCCCGACGGCGAGCGTGTGGGTCACCGCCGCGCTGGCGACGATCACGCTTTTCGCGATGCTCGTTTGCGGGATGATCGTGCAAGGGCCGATTGCCTTCTGGAAGCACCTCACGCCGCACGTGCCGATCGCGCTGTTGCCGCTGATGTTCTGCATCGAACTCGTGGGCCTGGTGATCAAACCCTTCGCTTTGACCATCCGTTTGTTCGCGAACATGAACGGCGGGCACATGGTCGTGCTTTCGTTCCTCGGCCTGGTGTTCTTCTTCGCCGCTGCGAACGGCGCCACCGTCGGCTGGGCGATCTCGCCGCTGGCACTGGGATTCGCGGTCTTCATCATGATCATCGAGTCCTTCGTCGCGATGCTGCAGGCCTTCATTTTTACGCAGCTCTCGATCATGTTCATCCAGACTTCCGTCCACCCTGAGCACTGAGTGCCTAGGGCAACCTTCTGCCACCTTTACCTTGCTTAAGTTTCGGCGGTCCATGGGCCGCCCCCCCAGGAGAACTCAATGATGCTTCAAGAAGTGATTCAGACCGCACAAGAGGCCGCGGTCGAGCTGGCCAAGTACGAGGTCGGCCCCGGTCTGGCCAAGTTCGGCGCCGGCATCGGCGCCGGAGTCGCGGCGATCGGTGCCGGCATCGGCATCGGCAAGATCGGCGCGGCCGCCAACGAAGGCATTGCGCGCAACCCCGAAGCTTCGGCTGAAATCCGCGGCAGCTCGATCATCTTCGCCGCCTTCGTCGAAGGGGTCGCCCTGTTCGGCGTCGTCGTCACGCTGCTGATCGCACTCGGCTAAGAACGCCCTTCCGGCCGCTCGGGCACGTCCTCGCGAACGATCGTCGTTCGCGCGCGCCCGTCGGCCCGCTCGCGCGCGGCCATCAGCCCACACTGCAACCATGTCCATGATCACGCTGCTTCCACTGTTGGTGGAGGAAGAGCACGGCGGGAGATTCAACCCGCTGGAACTCTCCCACCTCGGCAACTTCGTGTGGACCCTGCTGATCTTCCTGCTGGCGTTGCCGCTGATCTGGAAGTTCGTCATGGGGCCGATCACCAAGTCGATGCTCGAGCGCGACAGCCGAGCCGAGCGTGCGAACGAGGCGGCCCAGCAGGCCTCGGCCGACGCCGAGCGCGCCAAGGCCGAGGTCGAGGCCAAACTGGCCGAAGCTCGCGTCGAAGCGCAGCGCATCGTCGCTGAATCGCGCACGCGCGCCGAGCAGGTCGGCAAGCAGGTCGAAGCTGCATCGCAAGCAGCAGCGGGCCAGCTTTTGGAGCAGGCCAAACGCGAGATCGGCGTCGAACGAGAAAAAGCCCTCGCGGCGATTCGCAGCGAAGTCGTCGAGTTGTCCTTGTCCGCCGCCAGCGCTGTACTCAAGCGCAACGTCGGCAGCGACGACGATCGACGTCTGGTCGGCGACATGATGGTCAAGATGCAAGCCGGCGCGAAGCGGTGAATCGCATGAGCGAGGCAGTCAGCGAAAACCTCTCGGTCGGCCCGGTCGCGGCGCGCTACGCCAACGCGCTGTTCCAGCTCGCGCGCGAGAAGGGACAGCTCGAGCTGGTGGCTCGCGACATCGCAGGCCTGGCGACGATGCTCGCCGATGCTGCGAAGTCCGGCTGGATTTTCGACGCGCGGCTGCCCGCCAAGGACAAGCGCGATCGCATCGAGGCCCTGGCCACCGGCATGAGCCCGCTTGCGGCGAATTTCCTGCGGCTTGTCGCCGACAAGCGCCGCCTGGATCTGCTGCGCGAATTGCCCGAGGCCTTCAAACGTTGCGCGCTCGCCGAGCGCGGCGCGGTCGAAGGCCATGTCGAATCGGCGCGGCCGATGGGTGCCGGCGAACTGGCTGAACTTTGCGTTTCCCTGGGAGCCGTGCTGGGCAAACAAGTTTCCTTGCGCGCCAGCGTCGCTCCCGCCTTGATCGCCGGCGCGCGCATCGTCGTCGACAACCGATTGCTCGATCTCTCCGCGCAAGGCCGGCTCGAAGGCCTGCGCGTCAAGCTCAACTCCGCCCGACTGAACTGACTAGGCGTCGATTGTCGGCGAACCCCCAACCATCCTCCATTCTTCCCTGTCTTCGGCTCGCCCCTGCGAGTGAGCCAGCTGGCCCTTAGGAAATCATCATGGATCTTCGACCCGGTGAAGTGACCTCGGTTCTCAAGAAGGAGATCGAGTCGTACAAGGGCGAGTCTTCGCTCCAGTCGGTGGGCACCGTTCTGTCGGTCGGCGACGGCGTGGCGCGCGTCTACGGCCTCGACGACTGCATGATGAACGAGTTGCTCGAGTTCCCAGGCGGCGTGCGCGGCGTCGCGTTGAACCTCGAAGAGGACAACGTCGGGTGCGTGCTGCTGGGTTCGGCCACCAAGGTCAAGGAAGGCGACATGGTGCGCACGACAGGTCGCATCATCTCGGTGCCCACCGGCATGAGCCTCTTGGGACGCGTGGTCAACGCGCTCGGCGATCCGATCGACGGCAAGGGGCCGCTGGCGGTCAGCCAAGCCGACTACATGCCTATCGAACGTCCGGCGCCGAACGTCGTCGAGCGCGAGCCGGTCAAGGAGGCGCTGCAGACCGGCATCAAGGCCATCGATGCGATGATCCCGATCGGCCGTGGTCAGCGCGAATTGATCATCGGCGACCGTCAGACCGGCAAGACCGCGATCCTGATCGACACGATTCTGAACCAGAAGCTCACCGGCGACGGAGACCCGAAAAATCCGGCCCAGGTGATCTGCGTGTACGTGGCCATGGGCCAGAAGCAATCGACGGTTGTCGACGTCGTGCGCCGGCTCGAGCTCGGGGGAGCGATGTCCTACTCGATCGTGGTTTGCGCGAGCGCGAACGACGAAGCTTCGATGCAGTACCTCGCCGCCTACGCCGGCGTCACGATGGCCGAGCGCTTTCGCGACGAGGGCAGGCACGTCGTCATCATGTACGACGACTTGTACAAGCAGGCGCTGGCCTACCGTCAGGTCATGCTGCTCCTGCGTCGTCCGCCCGGTCGCGAAGCTTTCCCCGGCGACGTGTTCAACCTGCACAGCCGCCTGCTGGAGC
>JANMRV010000585.1:0-3102 GCA_031388685.1 Planctomycetota bacterium | reverse complement strand
CCACGCGCGCGCCCGGAAACGGCCAACGGCTGATCACCATATCCGACATTCCCTCGCAGATCCGCATTTCGGCAGCCCGTGTGGAGGGCAATACGCTGTCATTGACGTTCGCGCCCGAAGGCAAGACCATTGCCTATGATCTCACCTGGCTGCAGGCGCACAGCTATGATCAGGACGGGCCACGCAAGACAGGCTGGACCGCCCCGGAAATTGAATTGTGGGATGCGGGCCTCGCGCATATTCCGAGCGCCAGTTTCAATGCCATCAGTTCCGATCGCGGTGAGTTGAAGAAATGGCTTTACGGCGTCCGGCGCTTTGGCTTTGGAAATCTCACCGATGGGCCGGTTGAAAGCGGTGCGCTCCTAAAAGTTGCCGGGCTCTTTGGCTATATCCGCGAGACCAACTACGGCAAATGGTTCGAAGTCCGCACCGAGGTGAACCCGAGCAACCTGGAGTCGGTATGCCGGTCGACTTCTTCGACGCCGTCGAACAGGGCGTCGACCTTTTCGACTGCGTCACTCCGACGCGCCACGGCCGCACGCACCAGGCCTTCACGTCGCTGGGGCAATTGAACTTGCGCAACGCCGGCTTCGCGCGCGACCCGCGCAGACTCGATCCCGCCTGCGACTGCATCTGCTGCACGGGATTCAGCCGCGGTTACCTGCGGCATCTTTGTCAGTCCAACGAAATGCTCGGCGCGCAATTGCTCACGCTGCACAACTTGCGCTACTTCGCGCGCCTGTTCGAGCGCATGCGCCTTGCGATCGCGAACGACGAGCTCGGCAAGCTTCGTGAAGCAGTCCTGCCCGCCGCGATGCGGCGCGTTTCGGCAGCGGAATTGCAAGGTTAGGGCAGGCGCCCGAGCGTGCTGGCTGGGGTGTTCTAGCTTTCTCTCTGCGGTGTGTGCGTCTCTGCGGTTTTTTTCGGAACAAACGCAGAGACACACAGACGTCAGAGAAATCGAGCACCCGAACCAGGATTCCAGCGCTGGACACCGAGCAGCACTGCCGGCTGACGCGCCGTGGCGCTAGGCTCAGCGGCGCTGATAGTCGGAGCAGATCCGCGCGTTGGGACGTTCGCGACGCTTGCAAACGTTGCCGTAGTCCAGTCGACACGAATCGCACAACGGCGCAGCGGGCTCGAGCCCGAACAACCGCCGCAGGAAGTCGCGCGTGAACAGGAGTAAGTTCGACAAACTCAGCCCCGACATCCGTCCGGGTTCAGCGCGTCTGTCTTCCCGAGATCACCTCGATGCGCGCGGCATCGATCAGGCGCGGCACGGCCACGTGGCTGATATCGCCGGGAGTGAAGGAGCGCAGCTCGCGGCCGTTGATTCCGATTTCGTAGCCATTGAATGCCGAAAGGTCGTAGCGGCCGGAGTTGCAAATGAGCTCGCTTTCCAGGTTGCCACCCCAGCGAACCATGAACGTCGGCTTCTGGCCGGGCAGCGTGCGCTTCTCGACCCAACCGCGTGAATCGAAGCGGCCACTGTACAGATCCTTGTTCTTGGCCGCTTTCGCGAGTGCAGCTTCACGCTTCAGGTTGTCTTGCTCCGCGCGATCGCGCTCGGCTTGCAGCGTGCCCTTGATCGCATGCGCCTCGATCAGCGCATCGACTTCAGCGAGGCCGTGCTTGGCCATTTCCTTCGTGGCCCCTGCTTTCGTGCTGTCGAACACGAGCTGGTATTGCGCGCGCACGCCGGCGAGCTCGGGATTCGCGACGGCACGTTCGCGAGCGAGCGCTGCATCGGCGCGCTTGAGTTCCTCGATCGCCTGCTGCGGCGTCAACTCACCGACGAAGCCGGCGGCAATCGCCTCACCCGTGGCAGCGGCGGCGGGGGTCGCTGCGGGCAGCGCGCTCAGCGGCGCGCGCTTGCGTGATTCGACGACAGCGGACGACCAGGCGGCCGCGCCATCCATGCCGGGAGTGAGTGCCTCACACTCGCCCTTGGCGACGAAACCGCGCACGCCGGGAGGCGAGTAGACCTTGACCCAGTCTTCGGCCAACGGCTTGGTCGCGTCGTTGCGCTTGATCAGTCGCACGCGATCGCCCTTCGACAGATTCGGCTGCAGCGGATAACTCTCCGGGCCGCTGGACGCGAGCGGACGCGCGCGCACTTCCGAACCGGTGATCTCCAGCACGCCGGCCTCGGACGAGGCCTTCACGAATTGCCCGTAGACCCAGATTTCGAATCCGCCGGGGACTTCGCACTCGAGCCAATCGCCGCGCTCTTCGTAGACGGCAACGAGTGTGCCCGCGCTGAGGTCTGCGATGCTGACGCCATTCGCGTCACCGAGGTTGCGCGCCTTCGCGCCGTTGGATCCGACGCGCAAGTAGCGCAGGTTCTTCTGCTTGGTCGTCGCCTGCGCGGGCGCCGCCTGCAAAGGTGCAGCAAGCGTCGCGCCGCTCGTGTTCGCCTTGGGATCCTGAGACGCTGCACTGAATCCGACCTGGCTGCTCAGCGGCAAAGCGATCGAGGCCAGTGCGATGCAGACGAGAGCGCGCGTGGAATTTTTGCTTTGAAAGTTGATCATGGGGTGCTGGTCTTCCGGGCGGTTCGGCGAGGATGAAACGCTTCGCGGATGTGGACTGCTGCGCAGTTCGTTCCGAAAAAACGCGGCCTGCGCGCAGGTTTCCTCGTTAGGTTGGCCGGATCGTAGCGGTCCGCGAGGGTCGGTTCCACAGCTCAATTCACAGAGAACATGTCGTATTTCCCGTACATGGTGTTCGCTCGCGAGCGCGCTCGAGCGGCTCGCCACATCCTCACCCCCTCCGGCATGCCGACTCCGCCGCCGGCGGATTTCGAGTTGAGCGTGCCGGTTCGCGGCATCGACAGCAGAGACGCGGGTTCGGAAGCATTGCCCGCCTTCGAAGCTCGGATCGCCGAGATGCTGCGCGTCGATCCGCGGCGAGTCATCGCGACACTCGGCGCGACCGGCGGGATGCACCTGGCCGCATGGCGGTTCTTCCGCCCCGGATCACGGGTTGCGAGCGAAACTCCCTCCTATGAACCGCTGAGAGCGCTGCCGCGCGGCTTCGGCGCGGAGTGGGTCGTGGGGGGGGGCGTCCCGGCCGCCGGCGGGGGCCTGGTTCCGGCGCGCC
>JANMRV010000480.1:0-14917 GCA_031388685.1 Planctomycetota bacterium | reverse complement strand
CAAGAGGTTAGCCCGATAATAGAAGATTATTCTAACCGGGCAGCCTGTCCAACGCATCTTTTTAAGGGCCTGGCAGAAATTGGGGCTTTTGGGCCAAGTTTGCCTGTGGAATATGGTGGTGGAGGGATGGATGAAATTGCTTACGGCATTATCATGCAGGAACTCGAGCGCGGTGATTCCGGTGTCAGGTCGATGGCATCAGTACAAGGGTCGCTTGTGATGTACCCTATCTACAGGTATGCCTCTGAAGAGCTTAAGAAAAAATACCTGCCAAAGCTTGGCTCAGGTGAGATGATAGGCTGTTTTGGCCTCACAGATTCGAGAGGCTTCTCGTGTTCGTAGGCGCGCTGAAATCCCCCTCGTGCCCCCCGTCAATTCCGTGGGGGCCGCGCGCAAGCTCCTTCCGCGATGCTGGAGCTTTCGGCGAGGGCTACGGTGCGCCCGTCCTCGCTGGGGGTTGTCGGCGCTGCGCATCCACTTGGACTTTCCTCGCGGTGGGGCTGGTGGGCCCAGGTCACGCGAGCGGGGAGCGCTGGCTGCCGCTCGCTTCGTCTTGTGCCCTCGCCGCACGCAACTGCTGGGGATACTGCTGGGGCCTGGACTGGCGAGTTCGCAAGATGCTGCTAGAGCTGGAGTTGCGACTGGAGGTCTCGGATTGCAAATCCGTTATTCCCCGGTTCGATCCCGGGTGCCGCCTCCAATACCGCGTTCTTGATGGCGAGAAGCTGGATGGAGCGGACTGCAGCGGACACTCGCGGACCCTGAAAGACAGTCGAAGGGCCGAGCAGAGGGCCGAGCAAACTTCACTCTTTTGGGTGCGCAACTCCGTTGGTCCGGGTTGCTTGCGCCGCACCGGCGCCTCGACTCGGTGAGAGATCCGGTTCGGGCCGCAGGCGAGATTTGCGCGAGAGCAGCGCGTCAAGCGCGTGTGCGGTGTTCAGGTCGGTTGCTCGACATTGGAGTTCTCGAGTGGCGGCGCGGTGTGAAACGTCGGCATGAGTTGCGAGGGGGCAAGGCTTGCGCGCCGTCGAGCCCAATCGCGCGGAAGTCTTGACTACGATTGAGCGGACTTGCGAATCATTGCGCAGAGATCGCCGCGCCCGAGCGTGCGGCGATCCGAACCTGCTGCTTGCGCGCGGCCCTTGCGCGGAGGTGGCGTCAGAATTCTGGCGACGATCGCTCCACCCCGACCATCCCGCCGAACCCTCCGAGACCGACCGCGCGGCGGAGGATAGTCATTTCAAGCCCCTGATCCTGCCTTCACGGTAGCACCCTGGATGGGGACGGGGGCCGCGGAGCGGCCGTTTTCGCTAGGTCCTGCGTGTCGTGGCGTTCTCGGCGTGCCGCGAAGTGTCATCCGACAGAGTTCGAGCGGCGGGCTTTGGCTGGAGTTGCAATTCGCGGCCTCCGCGCGCAGGCGCGGCGTGCGTGCGGATGTCCGCTGGTGCTCGCCTCACGCGTCAAAGGCCAGTTCTTCGCCGACGCGTGAGCTCGCGAGGATTGGAGGCTCGCTCGGCAGTCCGAGATGATCAAGGATCTTTCGCACGACGACGCCATCGCTGATCATCGCGATCAGCTTGCGTCGTTCTCCGCAGTGCGGACACTCGAGCACGTCGAAGGCAAAAACTGCAGGGAGAGCCGCGATGCCTATGCCGAAAGCGGCTCCTTCGGCTTGACCAACGACATGCTCCGCCTGGCGGAGGACGTGATCGACTGTCGTCTACAGGCTGTGGCGCTCTTCATGCTGCTCGTCACTCTATGCGTGCTGCCCGCGGCATTCTGCATGTGGCGAATTTCGTCGCGATACCGCTCGCGCTGAACTCAGTTGGGCGAGAACGGTGCGCGCCCCGGCTCGCGATGCGAGAACTTCAGCGCGATGCGACCCGGGCGGGGTAGGACGCTGAAGTCCACGCGGCGCTCCAGTTCGCGCCACCCCGCTTTCCCTCCAGTGCCGCACTGTCCTAGGACGATGAGACGGTCGCCATGGCGCGGCTTGCGATAACGATTGATCCCAAGGCGGATCAGAGCCCGAGCGAACAGCTCGTGCTGCAGGTTTGCTTCGCGGTGGCTTCCGGTTCTGTCGCGGAACGTGAAAGGATGCCTTCGGTCAGGACGCTCGCCGTTGATGCGTCGATCAATCCGAACACGGTCGGCAAGGCTTGGCGCGATCTCGAACGCATGGGCGTGCTCGATTCGCGGCCCGGCGACGGCGTATTCGTGGCTCGCGGAGCCACGCTGCGCGCAAGTGAAGCTCGTGATGCGTGGCTCGGCACGCTGCTCGCGCGCTGGATCGCCGACGCACACGGCTCCGGCCTGACGCGGCGCGAGATCGAGCGCTGCTTCGAAGTTGAACTTGCCAAGCAACGCAGTTGGAAGCAATTGGGAGAGAGCGCATGAA
The DNA here is from genome assembly GCA_031388685.1 of Planctomycetota bacterium. Taxonomy (GTDB): domain Bacteria; phylum Planctomycetota; class UBA1135; order UBA1135; genus JADJQU01. Next base: position 12,519 of record JANMRV010000480.1, on the reverse strand, counting down.
CACGAACTCAAATCCTGTGGTGGTGAAAGGCCTGTACGTCGCATTCAGGGGAAAGCGCGTGCTCGACAATCTCGACTTCGAGCTGCGCCGCGGAAGTGCGACTGCGCTGGTCGGCGACAACGCGGCGGGGAAATCGACTCTGCTGCGCGTCCTGATCGGAACGCTAGTGCCAGATCACGGCGCGGTTCGCGTGCTCGGGCTCGATCCGGCGCGCGAGGGAGCCAAGCTGCGAGCGCGACTTGGGTACGTCGCGGATCGCATCGAAGTGCCTAACTGGATGAGCGCGCGAGATTGGCTGAATTTCCTGTCGCACATGTACCCGAACTGGAGCCACGAGGAAGAAAAGCGCTTACGTGCGCTGCTCGAACTCGATGCAGAGATAAAGGTTCGCGAACTCTCGAAGGGCAATCGCGCCAAGCTCGGCCTCGTCGCGGCGCTCGCTCATCGCCCCGAGCTGCTCTTGCTCGACGAGGCCTTCAGCGGGCTCGACGCAACGACGAGGCCGGCACTTGCGACGGCCGTGGTCGGCCATCTGCGCGACGAAGGGCGCACGATCCTGATGGTCAGCCACTCGCTGTCCGACATCGAGCGCGTCTGCGATCGCGTGGCAGTCCTTTCCGGCGGCCGCATCGTGCGCGAGGACGAGCTGGAGACTTTCGCGCGAGCTCCGCGCGGTGGAATCGATCTCGAGACCGCGCTGCGCCGCGCACAAGTTCCCGCGGAGGTGGCCGCTTGAAAACCTGGTTCGAATTGCTCGTCCACGATCTGCGAAATGCCGGCACCTCGCTCGGTGTGGCTGCGTTTCTGACGGTTGCCTGTCTGGTCGTTCTCCACGGCACTGCCGCCGGTCCGATTCAGACCGCCACCGCACTCCCGCTGCTGTGGTGCCTGTGTGCGTTGCTCTTCGCGTCGGATTCATTCGCGACCGATCTCGCCAGCGGGCGATTGGCGACGCGCGCGACGCTTCCGGTGTGTGCTCGCAGTTTGTGGAGCGCGAAGCTCGCCGGATTTGCGGCATCGTTGTCGCTGATCGTTGGCCTTGGCATCACGTTGGAGGGCGGTTGGCAGTGGATCTCTGGCGGCGAGAAATCGCTCACGATTTTTCTCGGCGCTCTGCCGCCCCCGGGGAAAACGCTGACCGTGGTGGCGCTGATCGGCTCCGCAGGGATGTTGTGTTCGCTGATGGTCGAGAGCGCGCTGACTGCGATGCTGCTCGCGGGCCTCGTGCTCGGCGCGCTATGGGGTCTGTCGCTCGCCGCCCTGGAGACCGTCAAAGTGACCGGCCCGAATACGCTGACTGAGAATCCGTCGACAGTGGCCGTTGCGATCGCGGGGGCCCTGCTTTTCATCGGCTTGCTCGCTTTCACACGTGCGCAACGCAAGCTCGGCGACAGCGCGGTCCGCGTGCGAACTGTCCTGATCGGTGCGCTCGTCCTCGTGCTCGGACTCGCCGGCACCGTGACCGCGACCAGCATGCGCTGGTCGACGTACGGGCTGAAGGATCGGCGCCTCGACATCTTCCCGCCGATCGCGTCGCCCGATGGCCGGTTCATCGCATTCGAGGCCGCGCCGAGCGGCGGAGCGCGCGACGTGCGCCTGCCGTCGGTGTGGGTGCTCGATCTCGAAACGCGAGAACACCATTTGCTTGCCGGCCCCGGACAACTCACCCGCAACGCTTACAACGACGGTTGGAAGTCGTGGACTGAGGAGAACGGATTATGCGTCCTTGCCCAGGATCGCTGGCTGTGGACGGGCAAGCCCGAGAGCTTGCGCATGCGCGCCATCAACGCTGAGTTGCACCAGGAGTCGATCGAAGACTTGCCTCTCGTCGGCGCGCCGCGCTTGCCTGACTGGGCGATCGTCAAGGAAACGCGCACGGGGAAGGCCAGAGTGCGCTCGGTGTACATGGGCTGGAAAGGCAAGGAGATCGAGCGCACGTTCGAAGGCGTGCTGGGTCGCGACGTGTTCGTGTCACCGACGCCGGGACGAATCATCCTGCGTCGCGACAAGAGCCTCGTGCTCTTCGACTTCGAGTCCGGCGAAGAGCGCGCATTGATCGGCGGCGAAGTCGGCTACACGAGCCTTTCGCCGGACAGTCGAGCGCTGCTCGTCCGGACACAAGCGCGGGAAACGCATGTGCTCTCCATGACGGATGGGTCCCTACTGCATGCAGTCTGGACGCGCGATGATTCGCACAACCCCGGGTGGATCCAGGGCGACGATCGATCCCACATGCTCCAGCTGAGTCCGATGAAGCGCTGGTCCAATCCGCGGATCCTCGACCTGGACACTGGGCGAGAATTCGAGGTCGATGACAGCATGAATTGGTTCTTCGCCCGCGTCGCCGACCGCGGCTACGTGATGATCGACGAGCTGGGCAACCTCGTGTGGATCGACCGCGAAGGCAAGCTCGTGAAAGTGCTGATCGATCGCGGTGGGCGGCGCAACTAGCACTGCGCCATCAAGGTCGTGATCACGCGCGATCCAAATGAGGATTGATCGAGAGTCCTCGACTGCGCCGGACCCTTCGAGCACGACTTCGATTCAAAGCACTCGACGATCTCGTGTGGAACCAGCGTGCGCTCAGCCGTCCGCCTTGCGCCCAGACCGTCCGGGAAGTCGAGCGCCGCGGCGCGTGGCCAGGGGCCGCTCTTGAATCAACTCCGTGATCAGTGTCGACAAGTCGACAAACCTCAAAAGGACATCACCGTCGGGATGCTCAAAGAGACGCCGCACGTCCGTCGCGACGACGAAGTTTCGTCCTGCGGGGTGCAAGCGGCGAAAAACCAGCAACGGCTTGGGGTCGAAGTCGGAACTCTTGCGCTTGCACTCGATGGCAACAGGGCCGCCGCCCTTCATGGGCAGGACGAAGTCCAGTTCTTCGCCGCGCTTGGTCCTCTCAGCCCATCTGGATCTTCGCGGGCTGAACCTTCGCGGCGAATGAGAGCAGCGCGCGGGCTTGCACCTCTCTGGCTCGGCGGCTCGAGCCGCAAATCCCTCGCGTGGTCAGGGCACGATCAGGTCGCGGGCGGGTGCTGCGGGCGCGAGCCCGACGTGATCATTGTGTGATGCGAGCAGGACAGCGCAGCCACTGGGCCAACCGAGTCGCGAACCATCGGCCCGGTCGAACCTCGCACGAATCGAAGCCCTACTACTTGCCCTTGGTCCGCTTCGCCGGCGCGGCCTCGGGCACGCGCAGGATCCAGTTCAGCGGATCGACGACGAACTCCTTCGCTCCATTCAACGGCACGCTCGCCCTGCCGTCCTTCATTTCGACGCGCGTGATCTTCTCGTCGATCTTCACATCCACGGGCATCGGGAAGGGCAGATCGCCCGGCGTCTTCCAGGCGAGCTGCAGCGCGCCGTCCTTCACTTCGCTCAGAAGCTCCGGCAGCGCCGGCTGACGCAAATACAGCTCCCAGAACCAGGCGAGTTCGCGTTTCGATTCCTTCTCCGCGATCGCGAGCAACTCATCGGTCGTCGCGAATCGGCATTGACCTCCATCCGTCATTTTCTCCATCGCCGGATCGGGATACGCAAACCACGGATAGGAACTCCAAGCCCCTGAACCTGCCGTCAGGGTGGCACCCCGGAGGGTGATGGGGGCCGCGAAGCAGCCGTTTTCGCCGGTGCCTGCGGGTCGAGGCGTTCTCGGCGTGCCGCGAAGAGTCATCCGGCAGCGCTCGAGCGGCAGGCTTTGGCTCGCGTGGCAATGCGTTGCCCCGCACGCACTCGGAGCGTGTGCGCGAGCGGATGCCCGCTGGTTCTCATATCACGCGCCAAAGGCCAGTTCTTCGCTGACGCGTGCGCGCGCGAGGAGTGGAGGCTGGGCAGTCCGAGATGGTCGAGGAGCTTTCGCACGACGGCGTTTCCCGGGCCGAGAATTCGCGCAACGCCTGGACCAGTGTTGGGGGCAAGGTCAGCAGGTCAACCGCCGACTGATGAAATCGTCCCGTCGAAGTTCACGTTCAAATGGATGCCGTCGGGGCTCACGGCCTCGAAGGCCGCGCTGCCCGATGCTTGCACGAATCGACCCGTGCCACCGACGACCGTGTAGCTTCCGATGGCCGTCGTCGGAGAGACGAATCCGCCGACCATCGTCACGTGAAGCTCGTCCTGGTTCGCTGCGACGAACACAATCGCTCCCGTGAATGCGCCCGTGCCCGGGTCGAGCAGCAGCTCTTCGACGCGGGTGAAGTGTCCCAATTGATTCGCATGGCCCGACGCATGGATCGTGAGCAGGACTCCGGCCGGGGTGGGGGTGACGGCCACGACCGACCCGGCTGCGGTTCCCCCCCACGGCACATGGTTGCCAGCAATGGCGGAGGCGACGCCTGTGACCAGGGCGGAGATGAGGACGGCGAGGGCGCAGACGCGCGCGAATTTGGATGTGATGGTATTCATGGTGAATCGGTTCGGATGGAGGTTCGCCTCGGAATCAGCTGGGTCCACGGCGGCAGGTGGCGAACGAGCACCGGACGCATTAAAGGTTGTGGCGCCGTGCACAGCGCACAGCTCTCACTCTCGGTCTGTCCCGCGAGGGCGCGCTTCTTTCACGGCAACCGGGAATTCGTCCCGAAATCCTCGGGGGCCCCCACAGGGGATCGCTGTCCGGAGCCTGCTCCCGGGCCCGGAGCTTGGTCATGCTGCGATTCATTCGGAATGCTGATCACCAGTTCTACCTCGACGCTCCCGGCCACACGCGCGTGGAAGCGATCATCCGGCGGAGGGAGGGATCTGCGACGACAAGGGCAAAACCCGTCTGCTGATCCTGTCGCTAGGGACCAGTCGTAACTGTTCGGGCAACATCATCCCCGACAGGCCCGGTTGGCGGTTTTCCGGCTTGATCAGACCTTCGCAGCCTGGATCAGTCTCTCGAGGATGCTGGCGCGGTGGGCTTCGACCACCGGCGCCCACTTCGCCTTCCACCCGTAGGGCGTCAGCTCTTGCACGTCGCTGACCTTTCCGATCCGCAGCAGCACGTCGCGCAGGTACGTGCGCGGATCGACGCCGTGCTCCTTGCACGTAGCGATCAGGCTGTACATCACGGCCGCAGCTTCGCCGCCGCGGTCGTTGCCGAAGAAGATCCAGTTCTTGCGGCCGTAGTGTCCCAACCTACGGCCGCGTCGCAATCCGCGCGGTCGGCATGACTGGACCAGCGGCTTGGTGGCCTCTTGAGGCACTACAGGGCCGCGGCCAAGGAATGGGACACAACGGCGCCGCGGTGGACCTGCTTCAGCGAACAGAACAAAGCGTAGTCCGGCAACCAGTAGCTGCTCCTGCCGCGGAACGCCTCGAGCCGACGCATGTCGGCGGGCGATGCGCGAGCCTCGAATCTCTCGAAGGCCAGGCGCAGTCTGGGCTGTCGGAAGCGTGCCGCCTCCAGGTAGTTGGCGCGCTTGCCTGTCCCTGTACGTCTCCCCGCTACATCATCACGGTGCAGCAAGCCTTCGCGAGCGAGCATTTCAAGACTGACCAGGAGTGGGCTGCCTGCGAATGTCGACGGGCTGTCGTACGGCGAATTGCCGGCGCCTGGTGGCCCGATCGGGAGCATCTGCCACCAGCTCTGACCTGCTCGCGCCAAGAACTCTGCGAACGCGTGCGCCGCCGGCCCCAGGTCGCCGACGCCTTGCGCACCGGGAAGCGATGTCGGGTGGAGCAGCACGCCAGAAGACCGACGGTCGAAGCAATCGTTCCCGGGCATCCCTGTCTACTCGTCTCCCGCGCTGATGGTCATGCATCCACGCCGAGCGCAGTGGACTGCACCGAGGCGGGGGTGCGTATGTCCGCCAGCACACGACGCATGCGGAGTGAACTCTGTGACGACGGGTCCCCTGGACGGACGACCAACTTCATGACCTGAACACCCAGCTGGCCATGTCTTTTCGAGTCCACGTATCCGACCGTCGGGCTCTCGCGATATTGTACCTTCGATGATCTCACTGAGTCTTCGAGTCATCGTGTGTTGTCTTGCGGCGTGTACTTGGTGTTGCGAGCCTGCTCACCTCCCGGAGCCCGAGGGTTTGCGCACGGAGTCCTTGCCGGTTCCCACAACGGTTCCCAGTCGCATGCCGCGTCTTTGCGTCGATCCGACCGGGAAGTTGCTGCTCAGCTGGGTCGAGGAGCGCAAGACGGTTGAGGGGCCGCTGTTCGCTAACCTGCGTTTCTCGCTCCTGGAAGACGGTCGCTGGACGCCACCGCGCACTGTGGCCAGCGGCGATCGCTGGTTCGTGAACTGGGCTGACTTTCCTGCTGTCGCGGCAATCGATGCCAAGACCCTGGTCGCCCACTTTCTCGAACGCAGTGCCGAGGGAACCTACGACTACGCAGTGCAGGTCGTTCGCTCGCGCGATGGCGGGGAGAGTTGGAGCACTCCCGAACGGCTGCACTCCGATGCTGGAGCGGGCGAGCATGGATTCGTCACTTGGGCAACTTCGAGCGCCGAAGAATTGGCGGCGGTGTGGCTCGACGGTCGGAACACGGGAGCACACGGCAAGGAAGAAGGCCCTGGCGCCATGGCTCTGTACACGCGCACCGTCCATGCCGACGGGTCCATGGGCGAAGAGGTCCTGCTCGACGAGCGCGTGTGCGATTGTTGCCAGACGGCAGCGATTCGCGCCGCTGACGGTGCATTGGTCGTCGCCTATCGCGACCGATCCAGCGATGAAGTGCGCGACATTTCGATCGTACGCTTGGCTCCCGGTGGCGCACCCGTACGAGTTTGGACCAGTGGCGACGGCTGGAAGATCGCGGGATGTCCCGTCAACGGTCCCGTCCTTGCGGCGGAAAATGACAGCATCGGCCTCGCCTGGTTCACTCTCGGCAGCAATGGCAAGAGCAAGGTCTTGTGCTCGTTTTCGAGGGACGCCGGCAAATCGTTTTCAAAGCCGACCGACCTCGCCGAAGAGGGCGCCCTGGGACGCGTCGACGCAGTCTTCGATGCTCAAGGCCGACTGGTCGTCATCTGGCTCGAAGTGGAAGGAGAGCGCAGCGTGTGGCGTGTCGCCCGGGTCGAACGCGATGGCAGTGTCATGGATGTCAACTCGGTTGCCGATGCATCCAGTGGTCGCGACAGCGGCCTGGCGCGGTTGTCGATGACTGCCCGGGGCATCCTGTTCGCGTACGTGGAACCTGGAGAGGAGCCGCGTGTCGGGGCCAAGCTTCTCGAGTGGGGCCCGAAAGACGGTCGTTGACCGGCCCTGCCCTGCGCAGCTTGCTACGCCGAGCTGGCGAAGCAAAGGGAGAACATGTCCAGGTTCGGACACGTTCTCAAGGCCGTCTCGGCCATTGCCAAGGCGCTCTTGTGAGATGCATCCGCCAGGCTAGCGGGCCGGGACGAATTCTTGGGGCCGGGCGCCCGGGGAGTTGCGATTCGCTTGGGCCTATCCTGCGATCAGTCAACGCACTTTCCCGGATGAAGTACCTTGGCTCCTGGCACTCCGCCCCACACGCCTGAAGTACACCCTTCCGAAGGAGACGGCATCCTGAATCTCTGGCTCAAGCACTGCTTCGTTCGACACCTGGTGCTGTCGCTGCTGTCCAGCGCGGTGCTTGCCTCGACGGTCGGTGCACGCCCGACAGCGTGCCCGCAAGGGAACGCGACGGTCGCTGGCATCGTGACGCGCGTGTCTGACGGTTCCGGCGTGTTCCAGGCGCGCGTTACGCTCTTCACTCCCAACCTCACGGTTTTTCTCGAGACGCGCACTGCGGCGGATGGGACCTACGACTTCTCGGGTATCGCGCGCGGCATCTATCGACTTGGCGTCGCGGCGCGCGGGTTCGACTACGTCGAGCTCAATTCCGCTGTTTCTAGTGGCCCAAACGCGTTCAATTTCGGACTGGTGCCCGAAAACCACGTTGGTTTTTGGCAAGTGATCGGCAACACGTTGCCCGAGCTATTCGACGCGACCGACATTGCGATCCTGCGACCGACCGACGGCTTCGTGATGTTCTGCCACGACACAGTCGACCCGGTGCTGTTCCATCCCGTGACTGGACAGAAGATCTTCCCGATCGGATCCGGCTCCGAGCAGGGCTGCATGAACGCGTCTCTGCTCGTGGACGGCAGCATCTTGATGTGCGGCGGCCAGAGTCCTTCAAACCCAGGGAGCTTCACGAACGCCATCCCCTGGGTGAAGCGATTCAAGCCGGGGAATACCTGGCAGCAGCAGAGCAACATGTTGCTCTCCGTCGGCCGCTGGTACCCAGGCCTTGCACGCCTGAACGACGGGCGCTTCTTGATCATGGGCGGCGGCACGAGCCCGAACGCGCAGCGCACGGATACCTGCGAGCTCTACGATCCCGCGACGCAGAATTGGAGCTGGACCTCGACAATGAACTCTCCGCTGGAGTTCCCGCCCTGCGGTCTGCTTTACGGGGGGAAGGTGCTGCGCACCTGGGGCACGCGCCCGCAGCTCTACGATCCGGCGACGGGCACGTGGGCGGACACAGGACAGTTCGTGTATTCGAATCGGCAGTATCCGGGGCACAGCGATCACTCATTGAGCGTGCTCAGCGACGGTCGCGGACTGATCGTCGGCCTGATACGCGCCGGGCAGAACGTGGCTCAGATGACCGAGTTCTATTCGCCCGCGACGGGAACCTGGAGCGCCGGCACGAGCCCGAGTTTGAAACGCATGCAGTGCGAAGTGGTCTATCTGCCCGACGGCCACGTGCTCGTCCAGGGCGGCGACACCGCCGATACGTCGGGCCCGGAGCCGAACATTCTGGGAATCGTTCGCCGGTGTGATCTTTTCGAGCCCGAGCCGCAGACCTGGCGCCGTGTGGCGAACACGTTGCAGTATCGCGAGTACCACGCTGTCACATTGCTCGTACCTGACGGACGCGTGATCACGACCGGCGGCACGCAAATAAAGTTTCAGTACGGTCCGGTGAGCGCGGACATCGACGCCTACAGTCCGCCCTACCTCTTTCGCGGGGTGCGACCTTCGCTATCGAATCTGTCGGACAATTCTCCGAGCCGAGGTCAGTGGATCACGTTCGACGTAGCGCCGGCAACGCGTCTGACGCGCGTCGTGCTGATGGGCGTGCAGTCGACGACACACTGGGTGGAAGGTGGGATCCCGCGCAGGCTTGAGTTGCGCGTCGGACAGAATGGGCAGACTGCAAGCGTCTATGTGCCGACCGATCCCAACATCGTCCCGCTGGGTTGGTACATGCTCTTCGGCATGGTCGACGACATCCCGTCGCCGGCGCTGTTTCTGCGCGTGGATCCTTGATCCTTCGTGTGAACGGAGCGCGTTCCGTGGTGAACGTCCCCAGCGAGCACCACAAGATCGCAAGCAGGACGTGGTGGCGGGAAGTCTGCGAACTCGAGGTGCAAGTCCGAGAGGAGGAGGATCTTCATGGTGCAGGCTGTCGAAGCGGCCGGCAGCTCGACCAAACTACTGATCTTGAGCGTCGACGCCGGCAACACGCAGAATCGCAAATTTCAGTTCCTCCGGAAGCGCTGACCAGCGGCGCACCAGCGCCAAGAACGCCGCTCGTTCCCATTTCGAGTGGCCGGGCAGGTGGCCGAGCAGCTTGTCGGCGAATTCTGAAGTTCATCGTAAACCACCGCAATTCAAGGCACTTACGCACATTTCGCAGCATGGTCCAACCCGGATTGCAAATCCGTTATTCCCCGGTTCGATCCCGGGTGCCGCCTCCAATACTGCGTTCTTGATGGCAAGAAGCGGGGTGGAGCGGACTGCTGCGGACACTCGCGGACCCTGAAAGACAATCGAGTGGCCGGGCAGGTGGCCGGGCAAGGAAGTTGCATCTCGCATCTTTCGGCGTGTCACGCGCGCTTCTCTCCGGGCTTCACTGGTGGCGGCACTTCGCCAAGATCCGGCAGTGTCTCGAGCGCCTTCAATTCGTCGCCGGCGCGCAAGTGCGTGTAGCGGTCGAGCGTCAGCGTGATCGTCGAATGCCGCGCGAGAGCTTGCGCCACCTTGGGCTGGACGCCGCCGTTCACAAGGTTTGATCTTCCCCCGAAAAAGTGGACACCCAGACAAGGAGCAGGGATGCTCCTGGCAAGGAAATGTCCATGGCAAAGTTACGGCGAAAGCACAGTTTGGAGTTCAAGCGCGAAGCGGTGCGGCTGACGCTCGCGACGGATGTGACGGTGAAGGAGGTTGCTACCAACCTCGGCATTAATCCAGGCGTGCTTCAGCGCTGGAAGGCGGAGATGCAAACGCACGGCGCATCAGCGTTCCCTGGGAACGGCCGCCTGAAGGCGTCCGACGATGAAGTGCTCCAGCTGCGCAAGGATCTCGCGCGTGCTCAGCAGGAGCGCGACATTTTAAAAAAAGCGCTGGCCTACTTCGCGAAAGAGCGGAGCTGAGGTTCGAGTTCATCTTCGAGCACCGGGAGATCTTCGCGGTGGAGCTGATGAGCTTGACCCTGGAGGTCTCCCGCGGCGGCTTCTACGCCTGGCTTGGGCGCGGTGATTCGCTGCACACACTCGAGGATCGTCGGCTAAGCGTGCTGATCCGCGAGGAGCACGCGAAGAGCCGTGGAACCTACGGCGCGCCTCGGATCCACGCCGCGTTGAACAAACGCGGCGAGATCTGCGGCATCCATCGGGTCGAGCGCATCATGCGCGAGGGCAAAATCCGCTCGAAAATGAGACGCAAGTACCAGAGGACGACGGACTCCAAGCACGCGCACCCCGTCGCGCCGAACATTTTGGCTCAGAACTTCACGGCCAGCGCTCCCAACCGAGTCTGGGTGTCGGACATCACCTACATCTGGACTGACGAAGGCTGGCTGTTCCTTGCCTCGACGTTGGATCTCTACTCGCGCAAGGTGGTGGGCTGGTCGATGAGCCCGAGCATGCCGGCCTCGCTCGTGGTAGACGCGCTCAAGATGGCCATCGCCGGCCGCTCGCCGCCGCCGGGCCTGCTCCATCACTCCGACCGCGGCGTGCAGTACGCCGCCCACGCCTTTCAGGGGCTGCTCGAGCAGCACGGCATCGTCTGCAGCATGAGCCGCAAGGGCAACTGCTACGACAACGCCGTCAAGGAGAGCTTCTTCCACACGCTCAAGACCGAACTTTGCGATCACGAGCACTACAAGACTCGCGCACAGGCCAGGGCGAGCGTCTTCGAATTCATTGAAGTCTTCTACAACCGCCAACGACTGCACTCGACGCTGGGATATCTCTCGCCGATCGAGTTCGAAGCGCAGCACATCGCCGTTTGATGCCTCGATCGTCGTCGCGGCCCCAGCATCCGACGCACAAACATGCCCTCGCGAGGGATCAGCAAACCGTCGCACAGGCCCGAAAACGCAGGTCGCTTGCAACGGCAGCGCGTCGCGAGAATTCTCCACAAGTTTTAAGTCTCCTCCCCCTGGACCCCCACCTCCCGGTGGCGCTGCCCCCGGAACGCCGCGCTGCGCCTAAGCCAGCTGCGCGCTGGCTACGCGCGGCTCCCCCGCTGGGGAAGGGAAACCCTTCCCCAAACCCCATCCCCTTGACGGTTCGACGAGCTTCAGCGTCTACTGCCATTGTTACTCAACCCCGTGTCCACTGAACCGGGGGAGGTCCAGTTCGAGACAAACGTGTGACGAAGGGCGTGGAAGTCGACCACGCAGCCGTGGTCGTCGGTAGCGATCACTTCTCCCTTAGCATCCCGCGTGAGCACACCACGCGGGCATATCCTTCGTGAAGTTGGCCGTGGGCCACTTCAGCACCGTTGCAATAACAGGCCCCTCAACGCCAACGGTGTACTGCGTGGCGAAGGTCAACTCGGCGGGAGGCACTCCGTCGATTGGCTGCCAAGGCGAGCCTTCAATTTCGGATCCGGCGGACGACTTCTTCGTGACCGCGTCGAACGTGCTGAATCGGAAGCCTGGCATCATGCTTTGGAGCACGCTGCCGGCGGCGATTCCGTTCGGTGGCGGCACGTTGTGTCTAGCGCCCCCGATCGTGCGCACGCCAGGCCAAGCGTCCGGCGGTAGCCCCGCGCCGACGATCGACTGGACGGGGCAGTACTCGTTCCACTTCGGCCACGCGTACACGCAGAGCTACTTCCTCGCGGCGGGGCAGTCGATTCGCACGCAGTACTGGAGCCGTGATCCGGGGTTCGTTGCGCCGACCAACATCGGGCTGACGAACGGGCTGAGCTTCACGCTGCAGCCGTAGAGGGTGCGGGCGCGAGCACTCCGTGATAGGTGTGCTGATGAGCGCGGCCGCGGTACGAGAGCCGCCAGCCGCTGGATAAAAGTCAGCGGATCAAACGACACCGCCGACGTGCCGTCGCGCCAGTGCCGTCGCAATCCGTAGATCACGCGACCATCGCGGGCGAGCGAAAGCCGCTCTGTGGCGATCGCTGGTCGCGCGACATAGCGGCAGAGATGCTCGAGGCGCTCGCGCTGAGCAGCGGGCACGAGCACTTGTGCGTGCAGCGAAAAGCCCTCGTGGTCAAAGCACCGCGAGCCGGGCAACATCGGCCTGCGAGCTGCGCTGCCTCGGCCCAGACGCGCGACGGGCGGCTTTCTCTCTGGCTGCAAGGC
>JANMRV010000426.1:0-5508 GCA_031388685.1 Planctomycetota bacterium | reverse complement strand
CGCGGTCGAGCGGCAGTTCGCCTTCATGGTCCGACGCGAGAAAAACTATCTGGACTGGCGCTTCCTGAAGAGCCCGTCGCGCCTGCACCGCGCCTTCGAAGTGCGCGATGCCGCCGGCGCCTTTGCGGGTTATTGCGTGGTCCAACTGCCGCGACCGGGCTCGGCCCTTGGCTACCTCGTCGATGTGCTCGCACGCGACACCAAGAGCCTCAGCGCCGCGATCGGCGGCGGCATCGACGCTCTCGAACGCAGAGGCGCGGCCATCGTGCAAGCGACCGCAATCGACGGCTCGTGGTGGCAGGCGCGTCTCCTCGAGCACGGATTCGTCCCGCCGCGCAGGCAGAATTTCCTGACGATCATCCTGCACGCACACGCGCCGGATCACGCGCTGGCGCGAGCGGCCCGCGATCCGCGCAGCTGGTACTTCACCGACGGCGATCGCGACGACGAGACCATGGGGTAGTATTTTCGCGAGGCGCACGTGTCCCTGAAACATCGAATCAAAGTATTGCTGCGCGAGTCCTTTGCGCGCACGCTGTTCCACACCGGGCTGTGCGGCTTCGTGGATCGCGTGATGCCGGTGCGGCTGACGATCCTGGCCGGCCATTGCGTCGCGCCGGGAACCGCCCTCGTCGAAGGCTTCTTGCCGGCGGACATGCAGATCAGCGAGGCGAAACTCGAGCGCATCCTGCGCTGGTTTTCGAAACGCTACGCGATGTGCACGGTCGGCGCGGGTTGGGCTGCGCTGCGTTCGCGCACGGCCCGACGCAGTCTCGTGGCGCTCTCGATGGACGACGGCTACCTGGACAATCGACGCGTGATGCTGCCGCTCCTGCAGCGCGTCGGCGCACCGGCCACGGTCTACCTCGAATCGCGGCCGCTCGACGAGCGCAAGCTCAACTGGTCACACAAGTATTTCTGGCTGTGCGCGCGCATGGATTTTCCCGAGCTGGCCAGACGCTACCGCGAGTCCACCAAGGATCCGCGCATCGCGGCCGCGATCGACGGCGCCATGCAGAAGCAGGGCCACGATCCGCGTTACCACGTCAAACGCGCGCTCAAGTACGACGCTGAGCCGACGGATCGCGAGCGGGTCATCGACGCGCTTTTCATCGCGGCCGGTGGCGACGAACGCGCCCTGTGCGACGAGTTGTACATGACCTGGGACGAAGCCAAGGAACTCGCGGCCGCCGGTGTCGAACTCGGTGGGCACACCATCAACCACGTGATTCTCTCGCGCTGCGATCGCGACGAGGCGCGACGCGAAATCGTCGAGGGCGCGCGCTCGATCCAGAGCGCGCTGGGCAAGCCGACGCCGTCATTCGCCTACCCCTGGGGCCGGCGCTGGGATTTTACCGCCGAGAGCGCAGCGCTCGTCGTCGATGCGGGCTTCGAGAGCGCGGTCACGATGCATGCCGGCGTGAATCTGCCGCACAGCAAGGCCACGGATCTCAAGCGGCTTGCGATCGCCGACGATGCGAAGCTCTACCTGCTCGCCACCGAAGCCTGCGGCGGTTTCGAACTGTTGCGCCGGCTTGGAATCGACCTGTCCGAGTAGCGCGCCCGCCTAGCCTAGAAAGCCTGGTAGATGAACGGGCTGGAGCCGGGATCGTCGCTGAGCCAGTAGAACAGCACGATCAGCACGGCCACCACGACAATGGGCGCGGCGACCCAGACCCAGTTCTCGCGTAGGAATTTGCCCATGTGCGTCATCGACTCCGCTCCGAATTCTGCCCCACGATCAGGCGCCGGGCAAATCGGACTCAGAGCGGGTAGACAAAGGGTGCCGTGGGATCGCTGTCCTGGCTGAGCCAGACGACGATCACGCACAGGATCGCGACGATGACGATCGGCGCGACGATCCAGATCCAGTTCTCGCGCAAGAATTTGCCCATGGCGGATGGCGTTGGCTAGAAGAGCGTGTAGATGAAGGGTGCGAGCATGGGCGAGCTGGCCGCGACAACGAGCAGACTGCCGATCGAGAGTAACACGACCAGGAGCGGCATCAGATACCAGTGGCCGCGCAGCACGAAGGCCTTGGAAAGCTCGAGAATCGTGCTGATGCGCCGCCCAAGTTTCCAGGCCACGAAGCACAGCACTGCAATGACGAAAAGGACCACCAGTTTGGGCGCCAGCGCCGGCGGCAGCAGGGCCATGCCAGCCTGGATGCCGAAGAAGATGGCGAAGACCGCCGTGAGCATGCCGAAGACCTTGAGCGGCGGCTGCCAGGCGGGCTCGTCCTTGTAGTTGCCGAAGTACAGCGCGGTCAGCGCAAGCCACAGTCCTGCGAATACGAGCATCCAGGACTTCGACTGCGGCGGCTTGGCCGGGGCGGCGAAACTTGCCGCCGTACCGTTGGCGGGGGCGGGCGGCAAACCGACGTTGGCGACTTCGAGCTGGTCGTGCAGGAAGCGCGCGAATTCCAGATTGCCGCGCGGATTGAAATGCCAATCGCGTGCGAAGTAGAGCTCGGGCGCTTCCAGTTCGGGGTCGCCGCCGGACCCTGGATTCGCGTGCTCGGGCGTTCGCGCGACGTCGTACAGAGTCCGTGTCGGATCCAGCGCCGGGATCCCCAGCGAGTTTGCGATCTCCAGGAAGGTGCGCACGGATTGGGCTGGATCCCAGGCCGTGTCCTTCAGGCAGACCACCGCGCGCAGGCTGTCGAGCGCGCCCTGCTGCACCGCCGCCTTCGGCGGAATCGGCACCACGACGAGCTTGGCGCCCGACTTCGTGCAGGCGTCGCGCAGCTTCGAGAGCCCGCCGCGCGTGCGCAGGGTCGCATCGACCATGAAGTCCGGCGGTGAGACCATCAGCGCGGCCCACTCCCGCGACAACTTGCCGCTTTCTTTGACGATAGGGGCCTCGTCCCTTTTGCCGGAGGGCAGCGAGAACTTCGTCTGCTCGTAGGGGATCTCGAGCACGCCGGCCGGATCCTTCGGCGCGCCTTCGAATAGCAGGCCCAGCGCTGTGTGCTCGATCCAGGACGTCGGACCCGGATCCTTCAGGGCCGCTGAGTCCAGCACGCCGTCGGCTCCAAAGCGCGGCTTGGGGAAGCGGCGGTATTGCGTCTGTCCGTTCCAGTACAAGTCATTCTCGTAGGGGAAGATCAGCACCAGGTCGGGCTGGTACTTCACGCCCTCGGAAAGGAACCATTCCACTTCCTGATCGGTGGACCAGCCTTCCGTGCCGGCGTTGACCACGTCGACGCGCCGACCTTCGGAGCGCCAGGCGCGGCCGAGTTGTTCGACGAACAGATCGTGCTCGTCGACGGTGTAGCCCAGCGTGAACGAATCGCCCAGGCACAACACGCGGTAAGTGCCCTCGGGCTTCGCGTAGGAAGTCGTGTCGCTGTCGCGCAGGCCAAGCGCATTGATCTCGTAGCGCACATTGAATTCCGACGTCTTGCGCGTGCTGACTGCGCCGGGGCGCTTCGACCAGCCGGTGAGTGGATCGAACTGGTTGATCGTCGTCTGGGGCCCGCGGCCCATCAGGCGCAGGCCGCCCTCCAAAACGAGAATGCCGCAGGCCAAGCTGATGACGATGGCGAGAATGACGTTGATGAATCGCATCGCTGCCACCTAGCTGACCATCGAGGTCACGCTGTCGCCTTCGTGCCTGAGCGAGAAGCGCGTGTCGGCGATCTTCTTCTTCGCGTCGGCGCGCACGATGTAATTGTTCATGAACAGGTAGTCCATCCCCGACAGGCTGAACGTGTTGAAGGCGTGGCTGGGGTCCTCGACGATCGGCTCGCCCTTCAAGTTGAACGACGTGTTCATGACCACGGGCACGCCGGTCAGTTCGCCGAAGCGTTCGATGATCCGGTGATAGCCCGGGCTGACGTCCTTGAAGACGGTCTGCAGGCGGCCCGAGCCGTCTTCGTGCGTGATCGCAGGCAGCACCGAGCGTTTTTCTGGTCGCACCGGCGCGACGTAGAGCATGAAACGCGCGGGATAGTGCTTCGCCGCATCGGGGATATCGAAGAATTCGCTCGCCGCTTCGACCGTCACCGACGGCGCGAAGGGCCGGAAAGCCTCGCGGAACTTGATCGTTGCGTTGAGTTTTTCCTTCATCTCGGCCCGGCGCGGGTCGGCGATGATCGAGCGCGAGCCCAGCGCGCGCGGGCCCCATTCGAAGCGACCGCGCATCCAGCCGCAGACCGCGCCTTCGACGAGCTTGTGGGCCACGAAGTCGTAAAACTTCTCGTCGTCCTCGATCTTCTCGAAGGCGATGTCGTACTTGCGCAGGAAGGCTTCGACCTCGGCGTCGGAGTACTCCGAGCCCAGGAACGGCGAGGTCAGCGCCGGTCCGCGCGGCTGTCCGAGCACGTGGTTGTAGGCCCAGTACGCCGCGCCCACGCACCCGCCGTCGTCGCCGGGTGCGGGGTGCACGTAGATGTCGTCGAAGGGACCTTCGCGCAGGAGCTTGTAGTTGGCGACCGAATTGAGCGCGACACCGCCCGACAGGCACAGGTTTTTCAGGCCGGTTTCCTTGTGCAGGTGCTTGACCATCTTGAGCAGCACCTGCTCGGTCACGACCTGGATCGATGCCGCCATGTCGCAGTAGTACGGATCCAGCGACTTGTCGCCGAGCTTGGGATCGCGCGCGGGTTGTCCGAAGTGTTCGCCGAAGGCCTTCGTCAGCGTCTGGTCGCGCGAGTAGTGGTAGGCGAAATACTTCATGTCGTGCCAAAGACTTCCGTCCTCGGCGACATGGATGAGCTCGTAGATCTTGTCGACGAAGCGCGGCTTGCCGTAGGGATGCATCCCCATCAGCTTGTATTCGCCCTCGTTGATTTCGAAGCCACAGTAGGCGGTGAACGCGGAGTACAAGAGGCCGAGCGAGTGCGGGAAACGCAGCTCGTTCGTGATCTCGATGTTGTTGCCACGGCCGACGCCCATGGTCGCCGTGCTCCACTCGCCGGCGCCGTCGACGGTCAGGATCGCGGACTCCTTGTAGGGCGAGGTGAAAAAACTCGCCGCCGCGTGCGACATGTGGTGATCGGCGAAGAGCAACTTCGAGCCCGGCACATCGAGCTCTTTCTGCATCATCGACTTGATCCAGAGCTTGTCCGAGATCCAGCGCTGCATCGACTCGCGGAACACGGCCGACGAACGCGGGAAAGTCGCCAGCGCGCTGACCAGCATGCGCTCGAACTTGACGAAGGGCTTTTCGTAGAACACGACGTAGTCGACGTCGTGGATCGAGATTTTGCCGCGCTTGAGCGCGAACTCGATCGCCAGCGCGGGGAAGCCCGAGTCGTGTTTCTTGCGGCTGAAGCGTTCTTCTTCGGCGGCAGCGACGAGACGTCCGTCCTGGACCAGGGCCGCGGAGGAATCGTGATAGAAGAAGGAAAGCCCGAGAACGTTCATCAGTCCTGCCTCCGCGCCTGTGCGAGCGTCTCGTTGCGGCTGACCCAGGCGCTCCAGTTGCCCTTGGGACGCCGCTTGAGGTGCAGGGGGTCGGCGAAGAGCTGGTAGACGAGCGCGAAGGGCCCCAGCAGCACGAAAT
>JANMRV010000425.1:0-9752 GCA_031388685.1 Planctomycetota bacterium | reverse complement strand
TCTACGACAGCAAAGTGAAGCCCGATGACGCTGGCCTGCGGGCAGAGATCGAGAAGGCCCTGGCCGCGCCTCGCTGAATAGGCGAAGTTTCCGCAAGCAGGAGAGTCCGCGGAAGCTCGATTCCAGCGTACGGAAGGGGGTACCGACGGAGCTGTCATGCCCTTGTGGAACTCGATCGGACTTTCCCACTCTCACGGAGTGGGGTCGTCCGCTAGGATCCTCGGGCCTCCGATGAGGCGAGAGCCTCCTTGGTCAAAGCCCGATGTCAGGCCGTGTCCATGGAAGCTCCACAGATCGCACGCATCCTGGAACCTCTCATGAAGACATCGACTTGAACAGCACTGCACAGACCGCCGCTCCTCGACCGATCGATTGGGTCAACCTGCTGTTCCTTTCCGCTGCCCACTTGTTGGGCCTCGCGGGGATCGCGTGGATGATCTTTGGACAGTTCTCTTGGCTGACCGCAATCCTCGCGGTCGTCTACTTCGCTTTCTGCGGACTAGGCATCACCGGTGGATACCACCGGCTGTTCAGCCATCCGACCTACAAGGCCAACTGGGCGCTCAAACTCTTCTATCTGGTCTTCGGTGCTGCGTCGGTGCAGAACTCCGCGCTGAAGTGGTCTGCCGACCACCGGCTGCACCACCGCAAGGTCGACCAAGAAGAGGATCCGTACAACATCCGCCGCGGCTTCTGGTGGGCCCACATGGGTTGGATCCTGCGCAAGGCCAAGGACACGGACTTCCGCCATGTCCCTGACCTGATGGCCGACCGACTCGTGCAGTGGCAGCACCGTTACTACGTTCCGCTCGCCGTCGTTTTCGGAGCACTGGTGCCGCTCGGCCTCGGTTTCCTGTGGGGCGATCCGATCGGCGGGCTGCTCGTCGCGGGTTTTCTGCGCCTGGTCGTGCAGTACCACGCCACCTTCGCGGTCAACTCGGTCGCCCACTACATCGGTGCGCAGCCCTACACCGACGAGAACAGCGCGCGCGACCACTTCGTCACCGCGGTGATCACGCTCGGCGAGGGCTACCACAATTTCCACCACCGTTTTCAGGGCGATTACCGCAACGGTGTGCGCTGGTTCCACCTCGATCCCACCAAGTGGTTCGTGTGGGGGTTGTCGAAGGTCGGCGTGACCTGGGATCTG
The DNA here is from genome assembly GCA_031388685.1 of Planctomycetota bacterium. Classification (GTDB taxonomy): domain Bacteria; phylum Planctomycetota; class UBA1135; order UBA1135; genus JADJQU01. The sequence continues at coordinate 8,602 of JANMRV010000425.1, read as the reverse complement.
CGCAGGACTCCGAAAGAGCGCATTCAGCAGGCGCTGACGATCATGCGCGACAAGCGCGCGGCGGCGTAATCGATCGCGCTGCACGCGTTCGGCGCGCGCAGCGGCCCGTACGAAATGCAAGGAGCCCCTTCCGAGTGACTCGGAAGGGGCTCCTCGCGTTGGTTCGAACCGTCTAGCGCTTAGTAGCCGCCGCGGCCGCCGCTGTAGCCGCCGCCGCCGCCGCCGCCGTAGCCGCCGCGATCGCCACCACGGTCACGGCCACCGCCGCCACCGCCGTAGCCACCACCGCCACCACCGCCGCTGCCGCCGCCGCCGTAGCCACCGCCGCCACCGCCGCGACCACCGCCGCCGCCGCCGTAGCCACCGCCACCGCCGCCACCGCCGCCAGCCGTGCGCTCTTGCGCCTCGTTCACGCGAATCGCGCGACCGTCGACTTGCTTGCCGTCGAGCTCAGTGATCGCCGCTTGCGCATCCGCATCGGTTCCCATTTGCACGAACGCAAAACCCTTCGGGCGTCCCGTCGCACGATCCGTGATGATCGCGACTTCCTTCACCGTCCGGCCGCCACCTTCGAAAGCAGCGCGCAGGCTCGCTTCGGTGGTTTGATATGACATGTTGCCGACGTACAGTCTCGTTCCCATTCTAGTTTCCTTCAGTTCAATCAGAGAGATAGGCCCAGTCGTTGCGCGATCCTTTCAGGACGTCCAAAAGGCGAGTTGCGAGCGATCTGCGGAGCCGAATCAGACCGGGATAGGCTAACGGCGACGACAGCTTTCGGATAGAGGCTTCCTGCTTCGTCTTCGGAAGGCCTCCGGCCGTCCCCGCTCCAGCGGGCCGAAAGGAGGTTCCGGACCCCGCGGCGTAGGAAGTCCCATTCGCGAGCCAGGGTGGCCCTGATAGTCTTCCGCGCCCGTGTCGACCAACCGAGTAGCCATCGTGGAGGCCGCGCTCGACGCGTGGCTGGCCAGTGCCCCCGCCGCCGCCCGCCCGCTTGGGCCTGACGAAACGCTGTCGGAAGGCCGCTCGCTCACGGCCCGCGCGGCGCTCGAATTGTTCGAGGACCAGGTCGCGTCGCGGGCCCTCGACGTCGCGGCGCGCGAGCTCAAACGCAGCAACCGTTCCTTCTACACGATCAGCAGCGCGGGCCACGAGAACAACGCGGTGCTCGGCGCGCTGCTGCGCCTGGACGATCCGTGCCTGCTGCACTATCGCTCCGGTGCGTTGATGCAGGCGCGCTCGCGACTACTGCCCGGCGCTACACCGGTCTGGGACACGCTGCTCTCCTTGTGCGCGTCGAGCGAAGATCCGATCACCGGCGGACGTCACAAGGTCTGGGGTTCGCGCGCGCTGTGGGTGCCGCCGCAGACTTCGACGATCGCGTCGCACCTGCCCAAGGCGAGCGGCCTGGCGGCGAGCCTCGCTCTCGCGCGCAGGATCGGCGTGAAGAACGGGATGCCGGCGGACGCGATCGTGTGCTGCAGCTTCGGCGACGCGTCGGCGAATCACGCCACGGCGCTCGCCGGTTTCAACGCCGCGCGCTATGCGAAGCGCAAGGGCGCGCCGACGCCGGTCCTTTTCGTGTGCGAGGACAACGGCATCGGCATCTCGGTCGAGACGCCGCGCGACTGGATCCGCGACACGTATTCGAACCAGTCGCAACTCGCCTATTTCCGCGCCGCGGGCGAAATCGACGAGGTCTACGAATCCGTGCGCGCGGCCATCGACCATTGCCGCTCGCAGCGCACGCCGGTGTTCCTGCACATGGAAACCGTGCGGCTTTGGGGCCACGCCGGCAGCGACGTCGAGACGACCTACCACACGACCGACGAGATCGCCGCGACCGAAGCGCGCGATCCTTTGCTGCGCAACGCGAAGCGCCTGGTCGAGTGCGGCGTTGCTGACGGTGCGACACTCGCGGCGATCGTGGAGCACACGCGCGAACGCGTGCTCGCCGCCGCGGAAGAAGCCAGCCAGAGGCCGCATCTCGTCACGCGCGAAGAGGTCATGGCGCCGCTCGCGCCCTACGACAAGCCTGCGACTCTGCTCGAAGCTCAGCGTGCGTTGCCTGCGGACGAGCGCGCCGCGTTCTGGGCCGGAGCGCTGCCGGAAAACGTGAAAACGCCGACGAAACGCACGCTGGCCGCGCACATCAACTCGGCGCTCGCGGACGAGTTGTCCAGGCGGCCCGAGATGATCGTCTTCGGCGAGGACGTGGCGAAGAAGGGCGGCGTCTACGGCGTGACGATGGGGTTGCAGAAGCGCTTCGGCCTCGCGCGCGTTTTCGATTCGTTGCTCGACGAGACTTCGATCCTCGGCATGGCTCAGGGAGCGGCGCACATCGGACTGCTGCCGGTGCCCGAGATCCAGTATCTGGCCTACATCCACAACGCGCTCGATCAGTTGCGCGGCGAAGCCTGTTCGCTTTCGTACTTCTCGAATCGGCAGTTCACCAACCCGATGGTCGTTCGGATCCAGGGGCTGGCCTACCAGAAGGGCTTCGGCGGGCACTTCCACAACGACAATTCGATCGGCGCGCTGCGCGACATTCCGGGGCTTGCGCTCGCGGTGCCTTCGCGCGGCGACGACGCGGCGAGACTCCTGCGCGGCGCGATCGCGCTGGCCAAGACCAACGGTCGCGTGGTCTGCGTGCTCGAGCCGATCGCGCTGTACCACGAGAAGGATCTGTACGAGGACGGCGACAATCTGTGGACCACCGACTATCCGCTTCCGGGCAGCGCGCTGCTCTTCGGCGACGTCGGCGTCTATCACCCGGAGCAGCGCGATCTCCTGATCGTCAGCTACGCCAATGGCCTGCGCCTCTCGCTGCGCGCCGCGCGCGCACTGGAACGCGAGCACGGCCTTTGCGCGCGCGTGATCGACCTGCGCTGGCTTGCGCCTTTGCCGTTCGAGGCCGTGCGCGAGCACGCGGCCCACTGCAACGGTGTCTTGATCGTCGACGAGTGTCGCGCGAGCGGCGGCGGCGTCGCCGAAGCCTTGATCGCCGACCTTGCCGAACACGGATATGCGCGCGGCCTGCGCAGCGTGCGCGCCGCGGATTCCTACGTGCCGCTGGGCTCCGCGACCGCGGCGGTGCTCGTGCAGGAATCTCAGATTGTGGCGGCCGCACGCGAGTTCAAGTCATGAGTCGCGCCGCGATCTTCTGCCCCGGCCGCGGTTCCTACGCCGAACACGCACTGCGCTCGCTGCCCGAAGCTCATGCCTGGGTTGCGCGCGCCGATGAATTGCGCGCGGAATACGGCTTCGGGGCGCTGTCCGAATTGGATCGCGCGGAGAAATTCAGTCCGTCGATCCACCTCACGCCGTCGAATGTCTCGCCGTTGATCTATCTGGTCTCGATGCTCGACGCACAAACCGCGCGCGCGGAGCACGAAATCGTCTGCGCGGGCGGCAATTCGCTCGGCTGGTACACGGCACTCGCGGTCGGCGGGGCGCTTTCGTTCGACGACGGCTTCCGCTTGGTGCAGGAGATGTCGCTCCTGCAGCAAGAGCACGCGGGCATCGGCGGGCAAATCCTCTATCCGCTCGTCGGCGACGATTGGACCTTGCAACCGGCCTTGGTCGAAAGCGTGCGCACTGCCCTGGCAACTTCCGACGCTGAAGCGCTGCCTTCGATCGAACTCGGCGGCTCGATCGCGCTGGCCGGCAGCGAGACCGGTATCGCTCATCTCCTGCGCACCTTGACGCCTGTGAAGCGCGGCTCGATCTCGTATCCGCTGCGGCTCATGCAACACGGCCCCTACCACACGCCCCTGGTGGCGGAAGTGCAGCGTCGCGCGCGCGAGACACTCTCGCGCCTCTCGTTCCAGGCTCCGCACACGACCTTGATCGACGGCCGTGGCGCGCGCTTCACGCCGTGGAGTTGCGACATGGCTTCGCTGATCGACTACACCCTCGGCGCTCAGATCATCGAGCCTTTTTCGTTCCACGCCAGCGTGCGCAACGCCCTGCACGAGTTTGCGCCCGAACGACTGATCCTGCCCGGCCCCGGCAACACGCTCGGCGGCGTCTGCGGCCAGATCCTGGCACTCGACGGCTGGCGCGGCATCAAGACCAAGGTCGATTTCGAACGCGTGCAATCGTCCGATCAACCGATCGTCGTTTCGATGCGCCGTTGACTCGGATCGCCGGGACTCTTCCGTAGCCGGACACGCTTCTCATTGCGTCGAGCGGAACCTCGCGACGACTCATGCGTTTCAGGGGGACAATGACACTCCAACGATTCTCGCTCGTTTGCCTGCCCGTATTCCTGATCAGCGCGCAGGAGCCCAGGCCCGAGCTTGAAGCGCCGGCCGCGCCGCCGGCTCAGAAGCGCGGACTGCTGACGACCAAGCAAGGCGTGAGTCCCGGTTACACGCTGCTCGCTCCGCTGCGTTCGCACTCCACCTACCTGATCGATCTTTGCGGCAAGGTCGTGCACGAATGGAAGAGCGACGCGACGCCCGGCCATTCGGTCTACCTGCTGCCCAACGGCCACCTGATGCGCGCCGAGCAGGTGGAGAGCCAGGTCTTCCAGGGCGGAGGTCAAGGCGGTCGACTGCGCGAATTCGACTGGGACGGAAAGATCGTCTGGGAATATGCCTGCGCGGACGACACGCGCTTGCAGCACCACGATTTCAGGCGGCTGCCGAACGGTCACGTGTTGATGATCGCCTGGGAACTCGTCGGCGCGGACAAGACGCTCGCCGCCGGCCGCAATCCGAACAAGGAGTCGGGCGAAGAGCTGTGGCCCGACATGCTGCTCGAAGTCGAGCCCACGCTTCCAAGCGGCGGAAAAGTCGTCTGGGAATGGCACGCCTTCGATCACCTGATCCAGGACCACGACAAGTCGAAGGCGAACTTCGGCGATGTCGCCGCCCATCCCGAACGCATCGACGTCAACGCCGATCGCAAGCCGGCGACTCTGTCCAAGGAAGAGCGCGCCGAACGCGATCGGCTGCGCGGTCTGGGTTACGGCGGCGGCGGCGAGCCCGAACAGGGCCGCGGAGGTCCGCCCGATGGAGCTGGCGGCCCCGGTGGAAGGGGCGGCATGCGCGGCGGCGACTGGCTGCACACCAACGCCGTCGCCTACAACGCGACCCTCGACGTGGTCATGCTCAGCGTCCACAACTTGAACGAACTGTGGGTCATCGATCACTCGACGACGAGCGAGCAAGCGAAGACATCCGCGGGCGGCCGCTACGGCAAGGGCGGCGATCTCCTGTTTCGCTGGGGCAATCCCAGGATGCATCGCGCGGGCACGGCGAGCGAGCAACGACTTTTCGGCCAGCACGACACGCAGTGGATCGCCGACGGACTCAGCGGCGCCGGCCACGTGCTCGTGTTCAACAACGGCGATCGCGGCGCGCACCCGTCCTCGGTCGACGAACTCGCGATCACGTTTTCGGCGGAGTCGCTGCGCACAGGCTTCGATCCGAAGACAGGACCGAAAGTCGAGATCGCGTGGAGCTACAAGTCGCCAGAAATTTCTTCGGGCCACATCTCGGGCGCTCAACGTCTGCCCAACGGCAACACGCTGATCTGCGCGGGCGAAACCGGCAGGCTCGTCGAGCTGAATTCGAAGAGCGAAGTCGTCTGGGATTTCCTCAGTCCGCTCGGCGGCGATGCGAAAATGCCGGGTCGCCGCGGCGCTGGTCCTCCGCCTGGAGCCGATGGTCCGCCGCCCGGAGCTGGTGGTCCTCCGCCTGGAGCTGGTCCCGGGGGCGAAGGCCGCTCAGCCGGCGGCGGTCGCCGCGGACCTCCGGGCCCGGGTGGACGCGGACCGGGCGGCGAAGCGCACTCGCTGTTCCGCGCCTGGCGCTACGCGCCGGATTTTTCCGGCCTCGCGAAGCTGAACACCACGCCCGCGACGCCGGGCGAAGAGAAAAAATGAGAAGTTGCAACGCCAGGAGCGGTTCGTGCCAACACTCCTGCGATGCTGCTGAACAAGGTCGAGCGCGCCTTTCGTCGCTTCCAAGCGAGCGGTGATCCGCGGGCGCTGGCGAAGGTCTTCGACTGCGCGGCGCCGAAGCTGCGCGGACTAGCAGCGCATCTTTCGAGCCCCGAGGCGAGCGCCGAGGATTTGCTGCAGGCGACATTCCTGACGGCGATCGAGTCGAGGCAGAACTACGACTCAACGCAGCCTCTGCTGCCCTGGCTCGCCGGCATCCTGGCCAATCATGCGCGCGAAGCACGGCGGCGGAATCGGCGCGCGATCGATCCCGCGCGATTGCGCGAGATGGTTGCGCAGAGTCCGAGCGACGAGGCGGAGAGTGCCGAGCTTTCGCAGACGCTCGACTCTGCGATCTCGCGCTTGCCCGAGGCGTATCGATCGGTGCTGCGTCTCTACTTGCAGCACGGCCTCGAGCCCGCGGAGATCGCGCGTTCGCTCGAACGACCGCAGGGCACCGTGCGCGCGCAGTTGAGTCGCGGATTGAAGCAACTCCAGCGGCTGTTGCCGGGGAGTCTGGTCGCGCCGCAGAGCTATGCGCTCGTGTCGGCGACGCGTTGGACTGAACTGCGTTCCGCCGTACTCGGAAAAGTTGGTGCAGGCGCCGTTCCTGTTTCCGGCGGCATTCTGACTCTTGGATTTTTCGCTATGTCCTTGAACAAGAAATTACTGCTCGTCGCCGCTCTCCTGATCGCGGCGTTCGCGACCTACACCTTCCGCGGCGAGTTTGCGGCCGAGAGCACTCCGGAGAATGTGAACGAGATTGCGCGCGCGAAAATCGAGCCTGCGCTGATCGGTGTCCTTCCAGCCGCCGAAGCGGTGCCCACGGTCCCTGCGCGCGAGGCGCTTCCAAAAGAGCCGGCTCCCGCCGCGCCGTCCATCGCCACGAAAACCGGGTCGGTACGCGTCCACGTCACGGACAACCAGGATGTCCCGCTCGCAGGTGTCGGCCTCGCCTTGCTCGCGGACTCGCTGATGCAGAGCCCGGGATCGCCGATCGATTTCGTGTACACGGATGCCGGCGGAAACGTGAGCTTCGATGGTTTGCAGCCGACGAAGTTCACGGTTGAAACCGATCGGAGCATGAACATCGTCAGAGACCGGGTTGCCGCGGGGAAAACGCGCGAAATCACGCTACGCATCGGAGGTGTACACGTCGAAGGCTCGGTGGTCGACGATGCCGGCCTGCCGGTCGCGGACGCGGAAATCTGGGCCCATGGCATGCGACTCGTCGCGGCGCCTATCGCGCGCAGCGATGAGCGCGGCATGTTCAGCGTTGCCGGTCCTGCGCAGGGTCTCGAGCTGCAAGCCCGCAAGCCGGGTTTCACTGCTTCGCTGGCCCATCCGGTGCTGGGCAAGGACGGCGAGATTTGGAAAGTCCAATTGAAACTCGAGGGCGCCGCGACTGAAGTCACAGGTCGCGTGCTCGACCCCAATGGCGCTCCCATCGACGGTGCCTTCGTCGCTTTCGCGCCCGAGCTCACTGGCCCGATGAATTTCGATCGCTTCGAGCCGCGCGCGCGGTCGGTGCAGACCCGCACAACGGCGGACGGTTCCTTCCGCGTGCGCGATGTTCCGCGCGGGACGATGGTGGTGACCGCGGTCGGCCGCGTCATGGAGTGGACACCAGCAGGGCAACGAATCGAGATCGGAGCCACGCCCGCGCACGTCGAACTCAAGCTGCAGATCGGCGCGACGCTCGAAGGCACGCTCACTGAAGACGGCAAGCCGCGCTCGCGTTGCACCGTCACCGCGTTCACTAGAGAATCCGATCTGCCGCGCTGTTCGCTCTCCGATCTCTTCGCGCTGCGCGCTTGCGAAACCGAGCGTCGGGGACACTTTCGCATCGTCGGCATACTTCCCGGCGAAGTGGACGTGGCCGTGAGACGCAGTGGCTTCGATTTTTCGGAGCTGCAGACGATTTCCCTCGCCGCAGGCGAGACACGCCACCTAGACCTCGACTGCTCGGGAAAGCCGGGTGCGCCGTTCGAATTCGCGATCGACCCCGCGAAGTCTCCGGTCAAGGGTGGCGTGTGGTGGGTGCGCGTGTGGGGCGGCGACGGAGCGAATCCGATGATCAGTGTTTATCCCGTGGAAGGCAGCGGGCGCTTTGCCATCGCGCGATTGGCTCCGGGGCGCTACACGGCGGTGCTGTTCTGTCAGCCCGAAGCGGGTGACATGGTGACGATGCTCACGACTGAGTTCGACGCAGCCGATGGCCGGCTGGAATTGCGGATTCCGGCGGACCGTTTGCGCCTGCAACCTGTTCGCGGCCGCGCCCTCGACGCCGCGCGAGTCGCGCTGAAGGAGCGAACAGTGCAGTTGCATTCGGTCGGCGAGGTCGAGGCGGTTATCCTGCAGCGCGCCACGAATCTGGATGGAGCCTTTTCCTTCGCCGGCGTCCCGCCCGGAAGTTACGTGCTCAATCTGCTCGACGGCGATTCGATCCAGGTCCTGCGCGAGTTCACGGTCGTCGGAGATCGGGCCGAGGACCTCGGCGACGTCACGGCTCCCTGACGCGGCAAATATCGAATCGGGGGCTGGCGTTGCCGGGCCCCGGGATTGCCAGTGGGTGAGCGGGTTATGGGGGGGACAACACCCACCAGTTGGTATACGGGGTGGGGGGCGCCCGCGGGGTTATTAGGGGGGGGGGGG